>BHER01000064.1 GCA_003864555.1 Erysipelotrichaceae bacterium
GATTCAAAATATCAAATATATTTTGGTATTTTCCACTAAAAAACATACCAGGGAGATGTATTATTTATGATAAAAATTATCGTTAAGCGTGATGGTTCGGAAGAAAATTTTGCACCAGAAAAAATTAAACAGGCTATTATTAGTGCTTTTAGAGCATCAGATTGTCAATATACTGAAGATGCTATTCAAGAAGTATATGCATATGTACTAGAAAATTTACCCACACAAAAAGTCTCTGTTGAGCAAATTCAGGACACAGTTGAGCATGCACTCATGCATAATCATCCTGATATTGCCAAGAGATTTATCCTCTACCGCGAATGGAGAACAACAGAAAGAGCGAAGCGCACTTCTTTGAAAAAAATAATGGATGGCATTGTCTCAGTGGAAGCAAATGATGTGAACAATGAAAATGCCAATATGTCTGCTCATACGCCCGCTGGGCAGATGATGACTTTCGCATCCGAAATAACAAAAGATTATACCCACAAATACCTCCTCAGCCCTGAAATTTCACGATTACACTGTAGTGGTGATATCCATATACATGATCTCGATTTCTACCCCACAAAAACAACTACTTGCCTTCAATATGACCTTGCCGACTTATTTGAGCGCGGGCTTACTACAAAAAATGGGAGCATCCGCACACCACAGTCGATTCAAAGTTATGCAACTCTTGCAACCATTATTTTTCAGACAAATCAGAATGAACAACATGGTGGGCAATCTATTCCAGCATTTGACTACTTTATGGCACCAGGTGTTTTAAAGACATTTCGCAAAAACATTATAGAAGATCTTTTATTTTTAGCAAGTGTGGATGGGAAGATTTTGAACAGAAATACACTCAAAAAAATTTGTGATGAAAGCATCCCTTCGATCAAGTTAGATAAGTTGCTGCTTATTTCTCTTAGAAATGCCCTTATACCAGTATTTGATATTTCGCTAGAGATGCTATCAATCATGCTTGATACAGCATATACCACAACTGCTACTTTGACACACCAAGCGATGGAGGGCTTTATTCATAATTTGAATACAATGCATTCGCGTGGAGGAAATCAAGTTGTTTTTAGTTCTATCAACTATGGAACTGATACTTCACATGAGGGCAGACTTGTTATCACCGAGCTACTAAAAACAACCGTCAAGGGTTTAGGCAGAGGAGAAACTCCTGTTTTCCCAATTCAAATTTTTAAAGTGAAAGATGGGATTTCTTATAGCCAAAATGACCTCCAGCTTGCATACGATAATTTTCCGGAAGCTCTTGCAGGAAAATTAGTTTTTGAAGCTCCTAATTTTGATTTACTTTTACATGCTGTTGAGACGACTGCAACGAGTCTTTTTCCTAATTTTGTCTTTTTAGATACGCCATTTAATACAAATCCGCTTTGGCAAGAAAATAATCCTAAGCGCTATGAGTATGAACTTGCAACTATGGGATGCCGTACCCGCGTTTTTGAAAATTTACATGGTCCAACACAATCACTTGGACGCGGAAATCTCTCATTTACCACATTGAATTTTCCACGCTTGGCAATTGTTGCTAAAATTGAAGCAACTGAGCAATTGCCCCTTGGAACAAAAAATGATATCCAGGATATGGCAACTGAAATTTTTCTAAAAAAAATAGCAGATCTTGCTACGATTGTTGGCGAACAACTAAAAGATCGCTTAGACTATCAGAAAACTGCCCTAGCAAAGCAATTCCCTTTTATGATGAACAATGATGTTTGGAAAGGGGGCATCCACTGCATGCCAAATGACAAAGTTGGTGATGTCCTCAATTCCGGAACACTTGGTATTGGTTTTATTGGTGGCCATAATGCGATGGTTGCACTCTATGATGAGGGGCATGGGACACATGAGCAGTCTTATCAAACTTTGGAAAAAGCGATTGATGTCCTAAATGATGTTGTCGCGCAATTCAAACAAAAATATAATTTGAACTACTCGGTCCTAGCTACTCCTGCTGAGGGACTAAGTGGCCGCTTTACCAAACTTGATCAAAAGCTATATGGTATTATTCCTGGAGTCACTGATCGTGATTACTATATCAACTCTTTTCATATTGATGTGAAAGAGGTCATAAGTAGTTTTGATAAAATTAGAAAAGAAGCACCTTTTCACGCTAAAACACTCGGTGGGCATATCACATATGTTGAACTTGATGGTGAGGCGAAAAAAAATACGAAGGCTATTTTGAAACTTGTTGCTTGTATGCATGATAATAATATCGGCTATGGATCAATAAATCATCCTGTGGATACTTGCCGCAATTGCGGTTATAAAGGTGTAATGTATATTGGGTGTCCACTTTGTGAGAGTGAAAATATTACAAGGATGCGCCGGATTACTGGGTATCTTACAGGTAGCCTTGATACCTGGAATTCCGCAAAACGCGCAGAGGAAAAAGACCGGGTGATGCACAGTGTTAGAAATTGAGCATTATAATATTCGTGTCTTGAATATCTTTCCCGAAACAATTGCCGATGGTGAGGGTCTCCGCTATTCTATCTATTTAAGTGGTTGCACGCATGGTTGCCATGGTTGCCATAATTTAGAAAGTTGGAATCCTCAAGCGGGGGAACTCTTAACAACCCCAATGCTTACTCAGATGATTCTTGAAATTAATGAAAACATGCTTTTAGATGGTGTCACGTTATCTGGTGGTGATCCTTTTTACAATATTAGAGGTCTCCTAGTACTTTTAAAAATACTCAAAAAAAATATAAAAGGCACAATCTGGTGTTACACTGGTTATACTTATGAACAACTCTGTGCAAATGAACAATACCAACGCGCATTAATTTATGTGGATGTTCTGATTGATGGCCGTTTTGATATCAGTAAATTTGACCCATCACTCAGTTTTATTGGGAGCAGTAACCAGCGTGTATTATACCTTCAAGAACATGATTTCAGCCTTAAATACTAGAGCATTAAGCAGAGAAAACGAAAGTATTATCACTTCCTTGTCAACTGGATATTAATAAAGAACGAGGCTCGAACTGGCTTTAGTTCTATCTATCGGTCACCATTCTTTTTAGATTGATATAATTTCTCTTGTAAAAAATATAATACTATGTTATAATCTGGTTATGAATAAATGTCCCTTTTTATTTCAATGATTTATATCGGTTCTTCATTCATTCAAATCCACGAGTCAAGGAGGAGTCAGCTATGGAAGAATTACAAGATATCACATTAGTTTGTAAAGACTGTGGTCAACCATTCGTATGGACTGTTGGAGAACAAGAGTTCTATCAACAAATGGGATTTAATAATCCCCCAGTTCGTTGTAAAGAATGTCGCGATCGTCGTAAAGCAGAACGCAACAACCAAAACTATGATAACGGTAATTACTAATTATTGCTTATTAACGTAAAAAAAAAGCTATCAATTTAGAGGAAACTCAAATTGATAGCTTTTTTTGATGTCTCGTGCTGGAAAAAATATAGATTACATGCTATAATATTGTATGAATTACAAAAATGTAACGATTACAATATTAGGGAAGGATGTCCTATATGAACAGAATAATTAAAAATATTGAATTAATAGCAACAATCCTCAGTGGATTTCTTATATTTTTAGGTCTTTTCCTCCAAACAACAACGAACTTTTCAGCAGTTTCTCCTTATATTTTTGTCAGCTCATTTATTATAGGAGGATATTCCCAAGCAGTCGATGGCATCAAAAGTACAATTAAAGAACATAAATTGAATGTTGAACTCCTTATGGTGCTTGCAGCAATTGGAGCATCTATTATTGGGTTTTGGCTAGAAGGTGCTATTTTGATTTTTATTTTCTCCCTCAGTGGTGCTCTTGAAAATTACACAAGCAATAAAAGTAAACAAGAAATCTATAAATTGATGGAACTACAACCAACGAGTGCAAAAAGGCTCAATGCGGATGGGAGCTTTGAATATATAGATCCTAATCTCTTACAAATTGGTGATGTTATTATTGCTCCTAGTGGTCAGGCTATTTCAACGGATGGGATTGTTATTGCTGGAGCAAGTAATGTAAATGAGGCAGCAATTACTGGTGAACCTCTTCCCGTTAATAAGGCTATTGGTGATGAAGTATACGGTGGGACACTTAATATGCACCATCCTCTAAGCATCAAAGTTACCAAAAATATTGAAGATACACTTGTGCGTGAGATTATTCGAATGGTTGAGCAAGCACAACAAGCACCTTCGAAAACAGCACAATTCATTGAACGCATCGAGACAAAATATGTAACTATCGTTCTTATGTCATGTATACTGCTGCTTATTTTACCACCATTTTTATTACAGTGGTCTTGGCAAAATACTTTCTATCGTGCTATGGTTTTTTTAGTTGTTGCTTCTCCTTGTGCTCTAATAGCAAGTGTTACACCCGCAACCCTTGCAGCTATTTCACGAGGTGCTCGCATGGGAATTTTAGTCAAAGGTGGCATCCATTTAGAAAATTTATCTGCTATTAAGGCAGTTGCTTTTGATAAAACGGGAACGTTGACTCAAGGAAAACCTGTTATTACAGATTATTTTTTGATTGGAAATATCGAAAAAGAGGATATTACACCTGCAATTATTGCATTAGAGCATTTATCAAACCATCCTCTCGCAATGGCAATCACAAGCAACCTCTTTTTAGATACAAATTTGATACTCCCTGAAATTACCGATGCTGCCGATATACCAGGATTTGGTATTAGTGGGGTAATTGATAACCATCTTTGGAAAATTGGTAAATATGATTTTATGGATACGGATGCAGAAGCTGTCCTCCAACAAAAAGCAACTGATTCTCAAAAAGAGGGCTGTACATTGGTTTATATCCAAAAAGATGCAACTATTATTGGCTACTTAGCGTTAAAAGATACAGTCCGACCAGAAGCAGCACAGCTTATTGCAACACTTAATCATCGCAACATTGAAACAATTATGCTCACTGGTGATAATATGCAAACTGCGACTAATATTGCAACGCAGCTTGGCATCAAAACAGTTATTGCCAATTGCCTCCCCTCAGAGAAAGTTGCAGCAATTGAGCAACTAATGGAGCAACACCACTCAGTTGCCATGGTTGGTGATGGTATTAATGATGCTCCCGCACTTGCTGTTGCAACAGTTGGTATTGCTATGGGGAAAGGCTCTGATATCGCTTTAGAGGCAGCAGATATTGTCTTAATGCATAGTGATATTTCTAAACTTGCCTATGCCCATGCACTATCAGTTAAACTACATCATATCATTACTATTAATATTTGCTTTTCTTTAGCAGTTATTTTCTTACTTCTCTGCTCTAATTTCTTCCAAATTATTAACTTACCTCTTGGAGTGATTGGACATGAAGGTAGTACTATTCTTGTTATCCTCAATGGATTAACACTCCTTACTTTTCGACAAAAAGAAAAGACACGCAAGCATGTCTCTATAAAGTATCTTCATCCAAATTTGTCTTAATCTCTGATGTACTTGCACCAAGCTTTGCAACCATCATGTCAATTCCACTTTTCACATCCACATGCTTTTCCAATGTGCAGTACTCAAGTGCTGCATATTTTTTGTGTGGCCAAGTATGCAGCGATAATTTACTTTTGTCATTTAAGATGACTGCTGACACACCCTTCTCTGGAAAAGGAGCCAGGCTTTCCTCAGTAATTTCACCAATAAGTATTGGTGCTACTTGGTGTAAAATTTCTTCTAGCATCTTGCTACTAGACAATATTTCTTCTGTGCAACCATATAGATCCAGACTCAAATGGATGCTATTTACTGTATTTTCCATAACTGCCTCCTTCTATTACAAAGCCCTCATACTCTTTTTATAAATCTAATAATGATTTAATATCTTCTTCTGAGAAAAGTTCAAAAGCATTACTTTCATTATTGAAAAGTGC
>BHER01000065.1 GCA_003864555.1 Erysipelotrichaceae bacterium
CTGCTACCATATAACATTTATTTTTCATCAAAAAGCTCTCCTTGTTTTTCAAGTAGTAGTTCTAATTCCTCTGTTGTTTTGGTAATATCATCTAATATTTTCTTTTTTTTTGTGATTTTTTCATTTTCAATTATGGCAATATCCGTCACAATAACAGTATCTATTTTTTGCATTTGTTCAATTTTTTTACCAACTGTCTGTAAATCAGAAAGGAGCATCCGATCAAGTAATAGAGGTACAATCATTTCCGCATTTTGCATTTGCACTTGCACACCATATTCAACGGCTGCAACAATTTCATATTTTTGTGTTTTCATTGCTTTTATTATACGATTGCCTTTTTTGTAGCGACCAGTATACTCAAGTGTTGAAAATGAGACCCGTTTTAATGTTGCACGATCTGTAAAGACAACAAGCGCATTCCGATCATTTCCAATTACCATGCCACGCACACAATCATCTTCATCCAGTTTCATTGACTTCACACCTTGTGTTTTTAAGCCCGCAACAGGTACTTCTGCAACACCAAAACAATTTACATAGCCATTTTTACTTACGAGTGCTATATTGGCAGTTGCTGAGCATGCTATTTTTTGGGCAGAAACAATACTATCATCTGATTTCAACATCATTATTTTCGCAGCTTTAGAATAGCGTTGTAGTTGCATATCCGCTATATTAACTTTTTTAATATTTCCATTTTTACTTGCAAGCACGAGTTGTTGTGTTTGCTCAATAAATTGTGCAACACCAAAGCAATACACGATTTTCTCTGTTGTATCATATTGGACAAGCGTACTGAAATGAACACCAGTATCTTTCCATTTTAATTCTGGGATTAGATGGACTGGGACAAATAAATATGATCCTCCGCTTGTGATTGCAATCACTGTTTGGTTATTTTCGACTTCATATTGTCCAATGAGCATATCAGTTGGTTTATGTCCATGATTTTTACCATTAGATGCATTAAATGAGCGCTGTGAAGTGAATTTAATATAACCATCACGCGTTATCGTAAGAATCCCAGTTCGCTTACTTATGAGTGCTTCTGCTTCAATAACGATTTCACTGATTTCATTTTCAATTATGCTCCGGCGGTCAATTCCTAATAATTTCTCATTTGCTTTTAATTCAATAATGAGTTGCTTACGCATTTGCCCCTCATCGCTTAAAAGGTCACTCCAAGTTGTAATATTTTCTCTCAGTTCCGCTGCCTCTTTTTCAAGTGAGACAACATCCGTATTTGTTAAGCGATATAGTTGTAGTGATACAATAGCATCAGCCTGTTGTTCTGTAAACCCATATGCTTCCATCAAATTATTGATCGCATTTTGACGATTACTTGAACTCCGAATTGTTTGAATCACTTGATCTAGAATTGTGAGTGCCTTAATAAGCCCTTCCACAATATGCGAACGTTTTAGTGCTTTTTGTAAATCAAAATTCGTTCTCCTTGTGAGAACATTAATTTGGTGCTCAATATAAGCAGTCAAAATTTGTTTTATTCCCATCAAGACAGGACGTCCATTATAGATAGCTACCATATTGTAGTTATAATTCACTTGGAGATCTGTGTTTTTATAAAAATAATTCTCAATTGCATCAATTGGCGCATCTTTTTTCAAGTCAACTACAATTCTAAAACCGTTTCTATCCGATTCATCCCGTACTTCTGCAATACCGTCAATATTCTTATTTACACGAATTTCATCCATTTGACGCACTAAATTTGCCTTATTAACTTCATATGGAATTTCAGTAATGACAAGAGATGCCGCATTTTTCACGACCTCATGGGTAACTTTAGAGCGGACAATAACTTTACCTTTTCCTGTACCTAAAGCAGATTTTATCCCATCGATTCCTTGGACAATACCACCACCTGGAAAATCTGGTCCTTTGACAAACTTCATTAAATCAGCAAGTGTTGCCTTGGGATGTTTTATGAGATGCATAGTTGCAGCCATAATTTCTTTAATATTATGAGGGGGGATATCAGTTGCATATCCTGCAGAAATTCCTGTTGAACCATTTACTAATAAGTTTGGATAACGTGATGGTAAGACTGTTGGTTCTGTATGTGTATCATCAAAATTTGGGATGAAATCAACGGTATCTTTATCAATATTTGAGAGTAGTAATTCTGAGATTGCCGAAAGGCGTGCCTCAGTATACCGCATCGCTGCTGCTGAATCGCCATCAATTGATCCATTATTCCCATGCATTTGGACAAGTGGAATTGCCATTTTCCAATCTTGGCTCATACGTACCATCGCTTCGTAGACAGAACTATCACCATGCGGATGGTAATTCCCGATGACATTCCCTACTGTTTTAGCTGATTTACGAAAAGCTTTTGTATTGGTATTACCTTCTGCATACATAGCATATAGTATCCGTCTTTGTACTGGTTTTAAACCATCACGTACATCAGGTAAGGCGCGATCTTGAATAATATATTTTGAATATCTCCCAAAACGCTCTCCTACAACTTGTTGTAAGGTCTCAGTAAAAATCCGCTGTTCTGTCTTTTTTTCCATGAAATTGCATCTCCTCTAAATTAAATTAGCGTCCACTAATCGTTTACAATAAAATCATCGGCAACGGTAAAGTCAACATTTGACTCAATCCATTCACGTCTTGGCTCAACTTTATCACCCATTAAAATTGAAATGATTTTGTCGGCTTCCGCTGAATCCTCAATAGATACTTGAATAAATGTGCGTGTTTCAGGGTTCATTGTTGTCTCCCAAAGTTGATCTGCATTCATCTCTCCAAGACCTTTGTAGCGCTGAATAATATAGCCTTTACCAAAATCTTTTAGGACCTCTTGTAGTTCTTCATCCGTCCATGCATATGCAGATTTCTCGCGAGGCTTCACACCTTTAGATACTTTATACAGTGGAGGGAGTGCAATAAATACTTTCCCATTTTCAACAAGTTCACGCATATAACGGAAAAAGAATGTTAAAAGTAGCACTTGGATATGTGCACCATCTGTATCGGCATCCGTCATAATAACAATACGGTTATAGCGGCATGCTGACAGATCAAAATCACTCCCAATACCTGCACCAATTGTGTGGATAATTGTATTGATTTCCTCATTTTTAAAAATATCGGCTAATTTTGCTCGTTCAGTATTCACAACTTTTCCCCGTAAAGGCAGAATTGCTTGAAATTTTCGATCGCGCCCTTGTTTAGCAGAACCACCAGCAGAATCCCCTTCGACTAAGAAGAGTTCCGTTTTTTTCGCATCTTTACTTTGTGCTGGTGTAAGCTTTCCTGAAAGGAGTGTTTCTTTTTTACTGCGGGTTTTACCTAAGCGAATCTCATCACGCGCTTTTCTTGCAGCATCACGCGCTTGTTGTGATTTCTGTGCTTTTTTAATAATTTCAACTGCCTCTTTATGGTTTTCGTTCAATACATAAGACATTTGCTCAAGTATAACTGCCTCAACAATTGTTCGTGCTTGTGGTGTCCCAAGTTTTGCTTTTGTTTGACCTTCAAACTGCAGAAATTTTTCTGGCACACGAATAGATAGAATAGCAATAACACCCTCACGGATATCCGTTCCATCTAAATTTTTATCTTTTTCTTTGAGGAGCGCCTGTTTACGAGAATACTCATTAATAACTTTTGTTAATCCCGATCGGAAGCCCGTTTCATGCGTTCCCCCATCACGTGTTCGCACATTATTAACAAATGATACGATTTGTTCTTGATAAGCATCCGTATATTGTAATGCCACATCTACTTCAATTTCGTCAATTGTTTGCGAAAAAGAGAAAGGATTTGTCAGTGGCTTTTTATTTTGACGTAGAAAATCAACATATGATACGATACCATCTTCATAGAGATATTCAATATGTGTATCAGTCCGCTCATCATATAACTCAATTTCTAAGCCTTTCAATAAAAAAGCTGATTCTTGTAGCCTATCTGCAACGGTACTTAGTTGATACTCAATTGTTGAAAAAACAGTCGGATTTGGTTTGAAGTGCACGGTTGTTCCTGATTTTTTTTCTGGTTTTTGCTTCACTAGATTCAACCCAGAATTTGTACGTCCCCCATCTTCAAAGCGAATAACATACATTTTATTATCTCGAACAATGGTTACTTCCAGCCAACTTGATAATGCATTGACAACAGATGAACCTACCCCATGGAGTCCACCACTTGTCTTATATGCGCTATCCCCACCAAATTTACCACCTGCATGTAAGACAGTGAAAATTACTTCTGCTGTTGTTACACCTGATATATGTTTTCCAACAGGAATTCCACGACCAAAATCCTCAATACTAACACTATGATCTTTATGTATTGTAACTTTTATTTTCGTCCCAAATCCTGCAAGTACTTCATCAATTGAATTATCAACAATCTCATAAACTAAGTGGTGTAATCCTCGCGAGTCCGTTGAACCAATATACATCCCCGGTCTCTTACGAACGGCATCAAGTCCTTCGAGTATTTGAATACTATCATCTGAATATTTTGGGTTTGCCACAACAAACACACTCCTCTTTTTTTTTTTTTATTTTACGACACGGATTTTTTGAATAAACCACCAGAGTACTGCTGAAATACAGAACCCTCCCATATTTAAAATTACATCATCAATATCACATGCGCGTGTCGTTGTGAAAAATAACTGCCCGATCTCTATTGATGCTGTAAAAAAAAGGGTGAATATGAATCCTTTTTTAATAGATGAGACTTTAAAACAATATGTTAATATGGGTAGCATTGGAATCATTAAAATCAAATTCCCTAGAATATTGTATAAAGAATACTCCCCATCTAGTGGCCAATAGCGTGTGACTGTATCAAAGGGGTGTAGTTGAATACGCGATAGAATCGACACACTATCTAATGTTAAATCCACTGGTGTCATTGTCAAAGCTATGACAAAGTTTATATACAGCATCCCGATAAAGTATGATATTTCGTTTTTTCGATCCCATTTCCCCATTAAAATGATATATGATGTTCGAATTATTAAATATAACAACATAAATAGGGTGTAATGGAGAACTACTTGGCTCACAAATGGCCTATTCTCTAATAACTCAAAAAAATTCATTTTATTACTCCTTTAGTACAGCATAGAAAATCCGTTTCCCAACAGCACTGTATTTCCCAGTGAAATCAGTCGTCATTTCGACTATCTTTAACCCATTTTTTTTCAGTTGCTGCTCAACATATGCATGTTTGTAAAAATATTGTTGATGTATTTCATCAAATCGCTCATATAAGCCCATCTCACCCTTACAATAAAATGTAAGTTCATGTTCAAATGCAAAACCATCCTCTGTAAAAGTATTCCAAAGCACACTAGTGGTATCATCCGCATCAGCATAAGACCAATCATTAAAACGTTTTTCAAATGTATAATCTGAATGCATATCAAACAAAAAATAGCCACCAGACTTTAGCATTTGCCCAATATTTTTGAATAATTTTTCAAAGTCTGTATATGAGCTAATGTAGTTAATGCTATCACAAGTACTAAGTATCATATCATATATCTGTGTTCCTGCATGAAAATTCACCATATTTTCATGATAAAGTTCTACTTTTTGTAAACTCTTTGTAAATTTCTCAGCTGCAGCAACAAGCATATCTTCTGACAAATCGAGGCCCGATAGCTCAACAGTCTCATTTTTAAAAAATGTTAATAGTGTCCCACTACCGCACCCTAAATCAAGAATCTGCATATCCTGTTTTAAATAAGGCTTAATGAAATCAAACCATTGCTGATAAAAAAGTTGATCAGAAAATGAATCATATATGGTTGCAAATTCTTTATACATTCTCTTTCAACTCCTCTTTCGCCATTTGATTTTATTATTAGGTAAATGCACATGACTAATAT
>BHER01000066.1 GCA_003864555.1 Erysipelotrichaceae bacterium
CACCTTTTGTGCTTGTATCCACAATCAGTTTATCTGGTGTTGGGATGAGACTTACATTCTTGGCATCTTTGGCAGAAACTCCCGCCATCACATTTGGTGCTGGTGCTCCAACTGATAGTTCAATAACAGTAGGGGCTAGTGTGATTGTTGGAGGGGCCATTTTAGTTAAGATGATTTGGACCTGTTTTTCAAGGCCACTGCTTAATCTATATGTGATATCGTATGTTGTGGCGATGCGGTTATCGAAGAGTGTTTCCACACCAGCGACTTCAATTTTTGTTGTAATTCCTGGTTCAATGCTGGTATTCATATTCCATGCTTTGACTTTAGTTAAGCTTGAGAGTGTTTGCCCGTTTACTTGTGCTAAACTATATGTTCCACCGACTGCATATAATGCCTCTGTGTTTGCAAAGTTTCCAGGATTGGTATCTGTAGGTCCTGCTGTTGTATCATTATCATAGACTGATACATAGATTGTCCGCGTTAATCCCTCATAACTTACAATAACTGGATAGACTCCGATTGCTGCGGGAACTGTGCTTCTATCAAGTGTTGCTTTCTGTGTTTCAATGGCTTGGGTATCAAGTTTCCATGCTTTCACATTAGCAGCAGCTTTGATACTCATTGTTGGTACATCTTGTAGATGCACACGTACATTATCTGCTTTGAGGGCAAATGCTATTTCTTGCTGATCAGTGACTGTATTTTCATCCAAAATATTTATTTTTCCACTAGATACGGTCTCATTCATCGACTCGTCGCTTACAAAATAAGTAACTTCCGTATTTGGGCCGGCCTCATATGTTGTATTCCCTGTTGCTGGATGTGTTTTCGCTGTGAGTCCAAAATGGCTCCAGTCAATTGGGATTGTTTTATAGTCAGGGTTATGGACATTTTTATTAATCCGGTCAAGTAATGTGGCATTAGTTGTATGGTCATCAAAGCGATTGGCTTCAATATTGGCACTATTATTTGACATCTTATGTTTGATTGGATTGAGCATTTTCTCATCAATTTCAGCACCCGTTTGACTGACATCTAGACGGATATTGAGTAATTCAGGTGTTGGGAGGGATGGAGCTTTGTCTATAGATTGTTCAAAGCTTCCAGCATATCCGTACATGCGCCCAGTCTTCCAACCACCGGTAGGTTGAGAAAAGAGCGTGTCAGCTGCTGCTACATTTCCTGCAATCATAACTCTTCCCGACCTAGCAACAGTAGCTGAGGCTATATTATGCCTTACATCTGTTTCTAAAAAGCTTACACCTTTCACTCCAAATGCTCCATCCAATGCTAACATCATTGTCCCACTCTTTTGACTGTATCCAGCAAATTGCCCTGTTGGTGTGGCACTTCCTAGCAGCATATGTTCAGCACCGTTCGGAGCATTACTCCCCATATTAAGTGCCTGATTAAATATTACATTTTCAGCAGCAAAACTTTTAACTTGGAGCTCTGATCCAGTAAATTTATCAATCAATATAAGCTCACTTGTCCCGTTATCGTATACGATTGGATTTCCCGTAGCTAGATCTTTAGTTAATATCTGTAGATTTCCACTACTTTTTCTTATTGCTTTTATAAGAACATCATTCGTATTTAATAGTCGTAGTGAATACTCAGGTGGAGCAGTACATCCAATTTTATCCCATGAACAGGATGAATTTATACTCACAAGTAAATTATTATTTACAAGTCTTTCAACATTACCACCTTTCATATTATGTACCGCACTATGTGGGTAGCCAAAAGAGATTTGTCTGAGATTGATAGCCTGGTTCCCACTAAGCTGCGCATAAAAGAGGCCATCACTATGCCCCATAGTGTCAGCAGATACTCCATCAGCCGCTAGCCCTCCTACAACACTTCTCGTAATGCTACCATCATTCATGACAGTATTCCCGATAGAGGCATACCGATGATCAATACCTGTGACTGGTGTTACACCATTTGTCCCACTAATATATCCTCCTGATTGATTAAATGAAAATTCCATTATTTCAGCAGCATTAGTAAGGATTTTCACTTGACTTCCATCCGCAGAAACATAATACGGTGCCATTGACAAGTAATCCCGTTTCGGCATGAATGGTTCTATGAGCCTCGTTACCTGTCCAGCTTGGTTTATTCGCACTATCGTCTCATGATTAAAAGCATCTACTCCGGTTGTGATATCATCACCCCAGAGAACCCCCAAGAAATCTCCCACCTCGGTTTCGCTCCAAATTTTTAAGCTATTTGTTTCACCGTCACTATAGTATTGTCCTAGTGGATCACTAATTGTCAGCTTCTCGGTTATACCTTTTACATACCCAGGCTTTGACGCCTCAGCTGCTGAATCGCTTCCAACAGTATAGGGCTCATATGCACCCATGCTGCTTGTTCCCCCTGGTAATGTAATATTTGTTGTTGCTGCCGCTACTTCATTTATTTTGGTAACGCCAAAAAAACTTGCTCCCACAAGTAGTGCTGCCATCATTAAATTTGTGATTTTTTTAACTTTTTTTATTGTGAAAATTTTGTTAATCATTATAATAAACTCCTTCTTTTTTAAATATAATCATGGATATAGCTTTGATACTCTTAGTTGTGATCATGCCACACTTCATCACTTTTAGTGTATCTCACCATTCTACAACACACTTCTTCTATTCTTATTTTTTGTTTTTAAAAGCATGAAATATATGTATATCTCAATTATATTTTATCTATATCTATTTTTCAATGAGATATCAAAGTCGAAAAAGAAAATTATGTGATTTTTTATGTTTTTCAAATTATCGCATATTTTTTGGGGAATATAGAAGTCTACTCACTTTTCTAATTTTCAGATAACTTCTCAAATAAAAATACCCTAAAATGATAATTGGAATGACTGTTACAAAGAATATAAGAAAGTAGGTTTGACTATAATTACTATACTCTTGAAATCCTAGATAATACTCGGTCCCAAAAAAACCAGATACTAGTGTCTTTTTTTGGACTTCGAGTACTTGAATTTCGATACTTGTTTTATTTTTAGTTTGAAATTTTACGCTATATAAGCCACTATTCCCATGCTTCTTTTCCTTAGACACTACTACGACCTCAAGTGGATTGCCACTTTTAGTCTCCCATGCACGTACGCGTGAGAGCTCGATTATTTCACTATCTGTGAGCATATCAAATATGCCCTCTTCTACTTGAAAATCAGATGCATCTATTGCTTCTGCATACTTTTCTGATACGATTGTCCGTGGAAATAAAACTGTCACCGCTATTTCAATCTGCTCATTTGTTATTGGGTCATATATCTGTACAGGGTATACCCCCGCCTCAGTGGGTATTATTGGATTTTGCGCCTCTGCTATCATGCCCACTCCAAATTGTAGAAAGACGAAAAAAGCGATTATTACCCTAATAAACGCCCTTGTTACATCAGCTTTTTTCTTAATTTTTGATATCATTGCTTCCAGCTCCCTCAACTAGCGGAATACTTGTTTTAACGCTCACAAATTCTTCTAGAATTTCTAGTTGAGCTTGACCTCCTAGTGCAATTGCTAACTCTTGGATGAGTAGTAGTCCGTTCCCACTCCCGATTTGATTTTCATATTCATCCTGTTGACGGAATATGTTACCTGATGCTTTCATTCGTGCGATATTTTTAGCGCTTGCTTCATTTGCTACAATAAGTTCTAGTATACCATCATCCATGTGAACATAAATCTCAATTTCACTATCCTCAGTTGCATATTGAATTGCATTAGAAATAATATTATGAATAAGTAATTTCATGGTTGAAATATTTGCAGTAACCCGCGCTTTTTCTGGTCCCTCTAGATTTACTGATACAGCATTTTTTTTCAAAGAAGGCTTAAATAAAACGATTGCTTTTTGTAGGAGTTCAATTATATCAAGGTCAATTTTGACTTTATTGAGATCAAATATATTTTCGTCCATTAAGAGGAGAATATCGTTTATGGTATAAATTGTTTCTTCATTTTTTGAGGTGTTATGCTCAAGTATTTTTTTTGTCATTTCAGGTAATTCAGGGTAGTTTCGAAGAACCTGTTCATTTTCGAGCATTAGCTGATGTAGTGGGGACTTAAGATCATGGATAAATGCTTTTGATACTGTTATGGTATTGGCAAGTCGCTCACGTTCTAATTGCAATGCCTGTTCTAGTTCAGTATAAGTGCGTGTAATAACTTTGATATTCGAATCTAGACTCCTTGCAAAACTCCGCAGGCGTCTGTTGATTTCATCCTCATCGAGCCCCTCAGCATCAATTAACTCCTGTAGCTGATAACGTTCAATTTTGGCAATATTTTCACTCAATCTAGATAAGGGTCTAAATAATAGATACTGCGTTATAAAAGAGAGGGTTAATACTATTATGATTGAAATCCCAATTAAGCTAAACTGCTTTATCGTAAGACTTGCAATATATTCCTGCATCTGGACATGGTAGAGATTATACCAGACACTTACGCTCTTTCCTAAAAGTGTAAAGCTCTTCTGTGTTTGCAGCAAAGACACATCTTCATTAATACTATCACGCACATCTGATATGCCTAAAGGTATTGTCTGGTACAGCACCTCTTTTTCCGAAAAAATAATAAGTTCCATCGGGTAGGATAGGATAATTTTATCAAGGCCTACTGCTAATTCTTCCAAATCACCGGCACTATCAAAAAGAACTGCAAGCTCTACTTCCACATTTTCAATAAATCCTTTTTCTATTTGAGCATAACTACCAGCAACACTTACTATATTAAAGATAAAAATAATTGCCACAATAATATAAGACAACACAAGGCTTCCGACCAATAATATCTTCTTTTTCGTAAATTTATTCATCCCATTTATACCCATATCCACGAATGGTTACAATCGAGCTCAATTTTAGCTTTTTACGTAGAATCTTAATATGAACATCCACTACGCGCTCCTCAACTTCTTCAAAACGTTTATCCCAAATTTCTTCAATGAATTCTTCACGTCGGATCGCATTCCCTTTATTCGACAAAAACATATATAAAAGTCCAAACTCTTTTGTTGTCACACTGATATTAACGCCATTATGCGTTACCGTATGTGCTTTGACATTGAGTTCAAGATTTTCAGTCACTGAGATTATACTTGCTACTTTAGTATTTTCAGCCCCATTTTTAAATTCAGACACCAAGTATTGAACATATTTCAACAAAACATCTAACCGTATACCTTTTGTTAGATACTTATCCACTTTATTTTCAATTGCCATAATCTCTGTTATAGCACTTGGCTGCCCAGTCAAAATAATGATTTTTGTTTTAGGACTTACTCTTTTAACAAAAGATGAAAAACGATTGCCATCCATTAATTCCATCATTAAATCAGTAATCACTAATGCGTATTTATTTTCTCCCATATGCTCAATTCCGGTGATAGCATCTGCAACAGCATCAACATCATATCCTTCTCCTTTAAGCAATTTATAAATACTTGCTCTATAGGTCGCATTATCTTCAACTATTAGTATCTTTTCCATAGTACACTCCTTAAAATCGATGTTTAGGAGGAAGTTCACTAAAAAAGATTAGACTTTTTCCTCACAATATTCAAATAAATTATACATTAATTATAGCAAATACTCATATTTTATCAAGAAGAACACTATGTTAATTACATAATATTTCATTTTTAACATCATTAAAACTTATTTCACTCCTAAAAACTAAGTACGGTGCAATAAAAAGGGTCCACTCTCCTGAGTGGACCCTAAAAAAAGGCAAAAAAAAAGAAAACCCGGCAACGTCCATATCTCGCAAGATCGAATCTTACTACTTCAGACGCTAAAGAACTTAACTTCCGTGTTCGGTATGGGAACGGGTGTAGCCTCTTTGCTC
>BHER01000067.1 GCA_003864555.1 Erysipelotrichaceae bacterium
TTGGGTTATACATACCTACACTTGCTGTATAGCCATCAAAGTCATCTATTTGAATTGTTCCTGGGTTCCCACCAAATAAATGCTCGGCTGTTGCGTTGGCTGCAGTTGGGGCAATGATTCCTCCTAGGCTTGCATCCACAAGTCCGACGCGGCGCTCAAATCCATCTGCAAAAATAGCGTATGTTGCACCAAATGAAATGCTATCGACAATATATGTCCGGCTCACTACACTTGCAGCATTACCATCACTATCTGTATAGGTGTAGTCTACTTTGTAGATTCCACGTAATGTTGTATCAACACTACCACTGACATCTTGTGCTGTTAATGGTAAGTTATTTCCATCTTCTGTATCTGTTACTGAGATATCCGCAAGGACATCCGGTTGTGTGGCATTTAAAGCAATACCAACAATCGGTGTTGTATCCATGATCACTGGTGCATCTCCAGTTGTTACAGTTGCTATGCTTTCACCGATTGCAAGTTGTGCATCCGTTGCCATGAACGTCAAGTTATAACTTCCTTGGAGCGCGATATAGCCACCAAGTGTTTGGACTTGAACCTCTTTTGGGATTCCTGTTTGGAGTTCAATTGCATAAGCATTGGCTGCCTGAATGACCACACTAGGTGTTAGGTCTACTTCACCTGTTCGACGGCTAAAGTTTTCTGCAAAAACCACATAGCCATCTTTTGCTGGACCTGATGCTCCAACAATATATGTTCTGGTGATACTATCGGCATTATTTTGATCCGTATCGGTGTAGTTATAGCTCACTTTGTAGACACCTTTTGTTGTGGTATCGATAGTTCCACTGACATCCGTTTGTGTTAATTGGAGGTTTACTCCATCTTCGGTATCGGTTGCATGGATATCTGCAAGCAGATTACTTGGGCTATTGAGTGGTAATTCGACAAGTGGTGTCATATCGACAAGGACTGGAGTGTCTCCGCTTATAACTGTTGCGGTTGCATTTCCACTTGCGCCTAATCCTCTAAACCCAAGAATATGTGTGCCAACTACTCCGCCGTATGTTCCAATTGTATCGACTTCTGCTGGTGTTTTTACTAATGTTTTCACATGTTGTGCGTAAGCATTAGCTGCAGTTATGATCGCTGCATGTGTTGTATCCACAAGTCCTACTCTGCGGGTAAAGTCTGTTGCAAAGATGACATAATCCCCAGTAACTGGGCCTGATGCACCTACAACATAACTCCGTGTAATCGGTACTGCTGTATTGCCATCCAAATCGGTATATGTGTAGACAATTTGGTAGATTCCAGCAGTTGTTGTATCAACTACTCCACTTGCATTACTTGCTTGGAGTCCCATATTTTGACCATCTTCGGTATCACTCGCAACAATTGCTGCAAGGATATCGGGTGCTCCTGCTCCTAAGCTTAATTCAACGAGTGGTGTACTATCAATAAGCACTGGGTTGTCCCCTGCTTTGACGAGGGCTTGGGCAGTTCCTGTTGTGGTTGGTTTTTCTAATACTCTATAACTTATTGTATACAGATAAGCTATTGCATCATACCCTCCATGATTATCTATTTCAACTTCTTTTTGGATTGTTGTTTCAAGTTCGATGGCATAGGCATTAGCTGCAAGGATGATTGCTGCATACGTTGTATCCACTTCACTGATGTATTTTTCAAAATATTCAGCAAAGATGACATATCCATCTTTACTTGGTGCGTTTGCACCAATAACATAGGTCCGGATTGTCTCAATCGCATGATTTCCATCACTATCTGCAAAGTTATAGCGTACTTTGTAGACACCTTTGGTATGGATGTCAACGCTTCCTTGGATATCAATTACCTCTAATCCGAGTCCATCTTCACTATCATTGGCATGGATGTGTGCTGCAGTATTAACTGCCACTCCCACTCCTACTTCTACTAATGGGGTACTATCAACAAGCACTGGTATCGCTCCTGTGATAACTGTTGCTTTTTCTGTTGCCATCACTGTTTGCACATTTTCTACACCATAGACGATATCATAGATATCGGGTGTTGTGCTATAGCCATCTGTATTTGTGATGATGGCATTTTTTGTTATATTTGTGGCAACTTCTTTCCCGTAGGCATTGGCTGCAGTTATGATTGCTGCATGTGTTGTATTCACAAGTCCTACTCGTCTTGTGAATGGTTCAGCAAAAATGACATGTCCATTGACTACTGGTCCACTTGCACCAATAACATAATGGCGTGTGGTTGCTATCGCATCATTTTCATCACTATCTTTGTAGTTGTACGTGATTGTGTAAATTCCTTTGGTGTCCACATCAACAATTCCACTTGTGTGTGTAATAGCAAGTGGGGCTCCATCTTCGGTATCACTTGCTGAAATATTCGCAACACGTTGGATTGAACTTCCAAGTGCAAGTTCAACGACTGGTGTTGTATCGTGGATGACTGGGATATCTCCTGTGATGACTGTTGCACTCATTTCACCAATTGCTTGGGTGTCTAAAAGTGATACAAAAGTAATTGGGTATGTTCCTGGGATTTTACTATAGCTATGGCCAAATTTCACCGCAACACCAGAACGGGCTGTTGTCCCGATATGGATCGCATAGGCATTGGCTGCTGTAATAATTTGGGTATCATCCGTTTTCACAAGCCCTACGCGACGGGTAAAGTCTGTTGCGAAGACTGCATAGTTATTTTTAACTGGTCCACGTGCACCAACTACATATGTTCGCACATGTGTATCTGCGCTATTATGGTCACTATCGATTGCATCGTATACAACTTTATAGACTCCCGCTACTGCTGTATTGACTGTGTCCCCAGTAATAGTTGGACTAATTGATCCTGCTGGATCTTCAGCATCGGTTACCCGTATTCCTAAGTTTAAGTCCGCTACGTCAACAACCGTATGCAACGGTATTTCAATAAGGCTGCGTATGTCTTCAATAACTGGTTTTTCTCCTGCTATAACATGTCCTGTTATTTGTTTTCTTGTTGTTGGCTCTTCAACTACCTGTAAGGTAATCGGATAATTTCGGGCAATATTTGTGTATCCGCCATTTGCTGATACCGCAATTGTTCCACTTATATTTGCATCAAATAAATGTTCTGCATGGGCTTGAGCAGCCTGGATGATTGCACCATTGCTTGTATCTGTTACTGCACTCACTGCTTTTGTGAAGTCTTTCGCAAATAAGGCGTAATTTGTTCCAACGGCTTGCGCACCAACTGTATAGGTCCGTGTCGCCGTATTACCCATATTCCCATCGCTATCTGTGACCGTATATGTAATGCGGTGGACTCCAGCTACTGCTGTACTAAATGTGCCACTTTCTTCAATGCGCGCGGTAATATTTCCATCCTCAACATCTGTTGCACTCATATCCGCTTTGATATCAAATCCGCCATTTAAAGGCAATTCCACTACTGCTTTATTATTCACAAGCACTGGTGCATTTCCTGCTGTTAACGTAATCTCAATCCCATATTCAAATGTTGGTATGCCAGCAATTCCCAACAGAACATCATGTATTCCAAGTGTTTGGGTATAGTTACTTTTATTAATAATTTGGGTTGTTTCTGGGTTTTTAGTTTGAATATTGATTGCGGATGCATTCGATGCCATCAGTATGGCACTATCTGTTGCTTCGTATTCACCTAAGCGTTTACTATAATTTTCAGCGTAGATTGCATAATTGCCCTCTAGGTATGCTGCACCTACTACATAAATCCGGCGGATTGGTGTTGCTGCATTCCCATCTGTATCCATCACATTATATGTCACATGGTAGACTCCAGCAACTCCCGTTGAGAAGCCTATCTCTCCTGTTGCTTTAATTTTTGTTTGTAAGGCTGTTTGCTCATCTTCACTATCTGTTGCGTTCACATCTGCAAGCATTGCAGGTTTGGCACCATGTAATGGCACACTTACGACTGCACTATTATTTTCAAAGGCAAGCACTGGTGCTGCACCATTTGTGACTGTTGCTAAAATGGTTGCTTTCACGACTGCTTTTTCTGTTACGCGGAATCGGATACTATGGTTTCCGGATTCAATTGGTGCAAGGCCATACGCATCTTTATCTTCGACTGTTAACGGTTTTTTCACTTTTGTTTTGAGTTCAATCGCGTAGGCATTTTCACCATTTTTCCCACTTGCTTTTAAGATTGCTGTATTTGAATTATCGACTTGACCAACACGGCGTTCAAAGTCATTAGCAAAGATTGCATATCCGTCTTGCGAAATGATGGCACCGACCACATATGTCCGGATCACTTCTACCGCATGGTTTCCATCGCTATCTGTGACATTGTATAAAATATGGTAGACTCCTTCTGTATCGGTTGTAAAGTTTGTATCACCCGTTACCACAAGATTCCCACTAATGTTCACATCTTCTGTATCCGTAATATGTATCCCATTTTCAAATGATGGAATCAGATCCTGTAGCCCCAAGCTGATTTCTGGTGTACTATCTGTAATAACTGGTTTGTCACCTGTGATAACTTTTGCATACACTATTCCTCGTGTTGCGGGTTCATCCACAACTTGTAATGTGATGCCATAGCCATTTCCAGTACTTGGTGTTGTGTTATATGCTGCTTTATTTTGAACTGAGACTGCGCTCGTTACACCTGTTTTTATATGCACTGCATATGCAGATGCTGCACTTAAAATTGCCGTATCTGCCACGTCAACAAGTCCTACTCGTCTTTCAAAGTTGGTTCCAAAGATCGCATAAGATCCCGTAACTGGCCCAATTGATCCAACAATATAGTGCCGCCTTACTTGCGGTGCACTATTTCCATCCTGATCTTGGACATCATATGTTATCGTGTAGACTCCAGCTGTTGTTGTATCCACAGTCCCTCCAAGTTGTATCGCTGCTGTTAAGTTTCCGTCTTCTGGATCTGTTGCGCTCACATCTTGGCGCATTTGTGTTTCACTTAAGCTTGCGTTTAAGCTAAGTGCTATCTGTTCTTTTGTATTGGTAATTGTGGGTGTCCCACCATCAACAACCGATGCTGTGACCTGGGCACTCACATTTATATTTTCTCCCGTTCCAACAGTAATTGTATAATCATCCACACTATTTGTATACCCATCGTAATTTTTGACAATGCGTGATACAACTGCTTGACTCACAATATCAATAACTTGAATGCCGGCAGCATTTAAAACAGATGCTTCTTTTGTTGCTGGATTGAGATCGACAAGTCCTTTGGTAATGGTATAATCATTCCCAAAGACAGCATAGCCTTGTTCTACACTGAGGGCTCCTACTACATAGTGGCGCACAACTGGGATTGCTGCATTCCCATCGCTATCTGTCACTGTATATGTCACTGTATGCGTCCCTGCAACAGCTGTTGTGAAAGTCGATGGCATCACAGCCACTTGACTTACATCAATTATTTCATCTGGATCACTTACGCTTATATTAGATTTTAACACACCCATATTCAGTGTTGCTCCGATTGGTAATTCAACAATTGGGTCGGGGTTGTGTATGATTGGTATGCCACCTGCTGTAATTGTTGCTTGGATTGTTGTTTCAACTGCTTGTCCAAGTACACCAAGTTTAATTGGGTATGGTGTGTCACGTTGGACTGCAACATAGCCTGTTTTATCTTTAACATACACGGTTGCTGTTGCATTTGTTGATATTCTGATGGCATGGGCTGGTCCGGCAGCCTGTAAAATAGCGGTATTTGTTTGTGGTGCTTCGCTTACTCGGCGTTCAAAGTCATCTGCAAAAATCGCATAATCGCCAGAGACTGCTTTTGCACCCACAATATACGCACGCATGATGCTGCTTGCAGCATTTCCATCGCTATCAATTGTAGTATATGTTATATGGTAGACGCCAGCTTGTGTTGTATC
>BHER01000068.1 GCA_003864555.1 Erysipelotrichaceae bacterium
ATATATAAATTATACTTTTCCTCATTTAATTCTTTTTGCATCGCTTTTATGACAGTAGATTGTTCCGCAATTGGCTTAATTTCACCTGTTTTCATCAAAATATGAATACTCTCTTTTGTGTTATAATCATATAATCTTTGTTCTATCTCACATTCGCAATAAGCATAATAGTAGAGTTTGTTCCCGATTTTTGCAAGTTTTTTAAGTAAGTCTTGAACATATCTATATTCCGCTATATTTGCTAATTGAATTATGAGTGGAAGACGCCTTGCAACAATATTAGTTGCAATTTTTTTTATCACTTCGTCTTCTTCTTCGGCAAGTAATTTCTGTGCCGTCATAAAAAAGTGGTCATCCACTGCTAGAAAATGGGCAATTGGTTCTATTTTATTGCACATCAGAAAATCCTGCATTTTCTGATAAACACGTTCTTGTGGGAGAGCCCCCTTATTAGCCAAATATAAAAATCGTTGGCAACTAAGATAGAGTAAGATTTCGAAAGATTTACTTTTGAGGTTATTATATACTTGTTGATGCATATGATATCGACTAAGCATAAAATCTTCGAGTGCGTAGAGTCCTGATTCTTTAAACACAACTGTGTTATCGACTATTTTCATTACTCGAAAAATCCGTGCACAATCGTAGTTCCCATATGGAACACCAGCATAATATGAATCACGCAGCAGATAATCCATGCGATCAACATCAATTTGACTTGAAATTAGTTTGCTTATTAATGGGTTTTCCGATCTTTTTTCAAGTACTGCTGTGATATCATTTGCAAGTTGAGGGTTTTCCTCTTTTAATACCTCACTAATTTCAGGGTCTTCGCTCAAAATACGACAACTCATTTTTTCATGTGGTAATGGCAAAAATAATTCGGATGCATGTGAAAATGGTCCATGCCCTAAATCATGTAATAGTGCTGAACAATAAAAAACAAGACGCTCATACTCAGTTAGCACTTCGGCAAGTCCCTCAACACGTTCAACCATTTCTTTTGCAATCGCATATGCACCAAGTGAATGTCCAAATCTGGTGTGCATCGCTCCATGAAAAACCTGAAAGCTACCTCCAAGTTGCCTAAGATTATTTAATCTCTGAAAGGCCTCCGTATTTATAAGTTTCCAAATGACTTCATCTCCAACATAAATATAGTTATGTATTGGATCGCGAAAAACTTTGCTTTTTTCCATGGCTGGATCGCTCCTTTTTATTTCATCTTGATTGGTAGCATCCTTATTACTACTTTTCTAAATGTTTTTTAATTTTTTCGATGAGTTCTTCATCCGTTTTTGCCGTTATAAGCGTTTGGTCAACATAAACAAAGGGTTGGCGCGAACCCGGCCCACAAAAAGAGAGGCATTGCATGATAAAATCACTTTCCGGAAATGCTTTTTTGAGTTTTGGTACTAGTGTTTTTTGTACTAGGTCTCCTCTTTTTTTGCAACTCGTACAGTATTTGATTTGGGGGTTCTCCATCTTTATCACCTTTTCCATTTTCTTATATTATTATTGTACCAGTACTCTTTTTTAAAGTAAAAAAGCCTCTCTTATTTATTCTAAAAGAGAGGCTTAAGCACGTTGCATCCTCGACTACTACTTATTTCACTATATTTGTCGAACTTGTGCGACAGTAATAATTGAAACTTTGTAAATATCTTCAACACTTGCACCGCGGCTTAAGTCATTTATAGGGGAATTTAATCCAAGTAGAATTGGACCTAATGCCTCATATCCACCAAATCGCTGTGCAATTTTATAGCCAATATTTGCTGCTTCTAAATCTGGGAAAATTAAGACATTTGCATAGCCTGCAACATTTGATGTTGGCGCTTTTTGAATAGCAACACTTGGGATAACAGCACTATCAAATTGCAACTCTCCATCTGAGATAATATCAGGGTTATTTTTTTGGAATATTGCAGTTGCTTCCCGTACTTTGTCAACTTCTGGTCCTAGACCTGATCCTTTTGATGAAAAACTTAAGAATGCAACTTTCGGCTCATGGATACCAAATTTGGGGGCTGCTAATGCACAACCTGTTGCAATATCAGCTAAGTCAATTGCTGTTGGGCTAACATTAATTGCACAATCACCAAAAATATAAGAATCTCCCCCCTTATGTAGGTAGAACATACTTGATACTTTTGCCACATCAGCTTTTGTTTTTATAATTTGTAATGCTGGTCGAACAGTATCAGCAGTTGAGTAGATAACTCCACCTACCAAAGCATCTGCAAGCCCCATTTTGATCAGCATCGTTCCAAAATAATTTGTTTGCTGGAGCATGATAGCTGCTTCTCCTATTTCTACTTTCCCTTTTCGTACATTAACAAATTCTTTGACCATTTCATCAAACTGTTCATACATTTTAGGGTCGATGATTTCCATTCCTTCTAAATTTACCCCTAATCCTTTTGCAGTTTGGATGATTGTCATCTTATCTCCAAGTAAAATTGGGTGTGCGAGGTCTTCAGATAAAAGTCTTGCTGCTGCAGTCAATACCCTACTATCCCAGCCTTCTGGGAGGACAAGCCGGAGTTTTTTTCCTTTTATTTCTATCTTCATTGTTTCAATTAAATTCATTGTATGTACGCCCTTTCATATTAAACATCATTGCTATTATTATACCACATTCTTACTTTGAATTCATCTGATTTACTCCTTCTTCGTGTAAGCAGCATCTCGTTTTGCATTAGCAATGATAGTTTTGAAATCAATCCCCTGTTCTTTTGCTGCAAAAACACATCCACAATAGCATTGTCGATACACAGCATACTCTGCGCAAAGCTCAATCGATCGTTTATATCCATTATTCTTTTTAAAGTCAGATGGAAGGTAGAAAACATCATATATGCGCTCTAACTCCAAACCAATTTGATTTATTTTTTTACTATTTTTTTTTGGACTTAGTGTCAGCGCACTTGCAAAAAAATCGCATGAGAGGGAATATGCTTTCTGTGCTGTTTCCTCCATGCGTAATTCATAGCAAAGAGCACATCTTTTCCCTGTTCCTTCTTTCTCTTCTGCAAAATCTTTTGTCGCGGAGAAAAATTCTTTAGGCATATATCTTTCTGGTATAAATTGTACATCCGTGTTACACTGCTCATTAAATTTATGAATAAATGCTGCTTGTGCTCGTCTGCGTCGTTCATATTCTTCTTTAGGATGAATATTTGGATTGTAGAAATAGATAATAATATCTGCATCCTTCACCAATTTTTCAAGGACATATGTACTACATGGTGCACAACAGCTATGTACTAGAATTTTTGGTCTTATCCCAACATCTCTATACTGTTTAATGAGCTGCTCTTGTTCCCTATTATAATTTATATTTTGTTCCATTAGAACCCCTCATATCTACTCTTTTTTTTGGACCATTTCCTGAAGTTTATGTTTCATTTTTTTTATCTTCTGATAAACTGTTGGGGAAGATACGTCCATTTTCACTGCTATTTCAACCATCTTATCTCCTCTTAAAAAATATTTCAGCATCATTCTTTCTTTCTCTGTTAATTTTTTCCAGAAGGCATCAAAAATCAGGTTATCATCTGTCAAAAAACTCGCTTCTTGCCTGTCTACTGCATAAGCAACTTTCTCATCCGATATTAGAAGACCATTCATATGCCCTTTTAACCCCCCTCGATTTCGCCGTCTTTGTACATCTATTAGCCGTCTTTGAATGCAGAATTCCATGAATGTTTTAAACTTCGTTTTCTGCATAGGATCATAGCAATTGATTGCTTCTTGGTATCCCTGCCATCCATAAGATAAGATATCCTCTTGTCGTAAAAAATCATTCGATTTAGCATATGAAATCCACTTCAAATACCGTTCTGTTTTTTTAAATAGCAGTATCTCAGCATCCTCATTTTTTTCTCTGACAAGATAGTGTAATTCATCGTAACTTATTTCTTTCACTTTATCAGTCCCTCCCTTTTATGAACATTCCCTAATATGCTCATAATTTACTCCATTCTTTGGTGCATTACTTCGTATACAAGTAAGCTTGTTGCAACAGAAACATTGAGTGAATTGACCGTTTTAGAATGCATTGGAATATAGACATTAAAATCCATCTCTCTTTTTATAATTGGGCGAATTCCTTTATCTTCCCCCCCAATTACAAGGCAGAGTGGCATGTCATATGCCTGTTTTCGGTATGTCTGTGCTCCAACCATATCTACGCCACAAATCCAAATTCCTTCTTTTTTTAGCAGGTCAATTATACTTTTTGAATTTTTCACTTTTATTACTGGAATATTAAGTGCTGCACCTGTTGAAGTTTTGATTGCTGCTGCACTCACATCACAGCTATTATGCTCAGTTATAATAATTCCATCTACAATACCTGTGCAATCGGCAGTTCGCAAAATTGCACCTAAATTACGGGGATCTTGCATTTGATCAATTAGAATGAAAAAAGGTATTTTCCCACTTGCTTTAACATCACCAAGCACTTCATGTATATCACGGTATTCAAAATCTTTCACTTTTGCACAAATACCCTGATGCACTGCTTTCCCATCAACTAATTTTGAGAGTTCTTTTTTCTCAATCATCCGATATGATATTTTAGCCTTTACTGCTAGAGCTTCGACTTCTTTCAACGTTTTCTCAGTCACTCCACTATAGAGCAGTATTTCAAAAACTAGATTTGGTGCATACTGAATATATGTTTCCACACTATTCTTACCATAAATTATTTGCATCTTTTTTCCCTCTTTCATCTTTTTTTATTTCCCTTATATTATCTTACTCGGATTTTACTGTTTTCGAGTTGCGTTCTATATGTATCAGCCAAAGCGAAATCTTTTGCTCCCTTAGCAGCTTTCCACATGCTATATAGTTCTATATCATGCTCGTTTACGTCAATATCTAGCGCAATCTCTAATCCTAAAATAGCATCTATTTCCGATACAAGCGCAATATATTGCCCAAGTAGACCAAAACTTTTTTCCCCTTGACGCATATGAATATTGATCTGTTTTATAACCTCATATAATACCGTTATTGCATTTGCTGTATTAAAGTCATTATTCATTGCATCTTCAAATTTGTTTTTTTGCTCATACACTCTTTCGCTCGAAATTTCATTTTTTATAAAATATCTATTAATTTTTAATTGGACAATTGCATCTTCGAGTGAGGTCTGCATTTTGCTGACAATTTCAGAAATTTCATCTAGGACCTCTTCACTATAAATAAGCGGTTGACCATAGTGTCCAGATAGCAACCATAATCTTACTGTTGACATCGAATATGCTGCAAGCACATCTTTTGCAAATGCAAAGTTTCCTAATGATTTTGACATCTTCTGATTAGCAGTTTCAATAAATCCATTATGCATCCAATATGTTGCAAGCTTTGGAACACCTAGTGCTTTTGCTTGTGCAATTTCATTGTCATGGTGTGGAAATTTTAAATCCATGCCACCACCGTGGATATCAATTGGACCACCAAAGGCAGCATAAATCATAGCAGCACATTCTGTATGCCAACCTGGTCGTCCACTTGACCATGGCGACTCCCAATTGACTCCGATACTTGTTGGCTTCCAAAGTGTGAAATCTGCACCATCCTGTTTGGCAATATTTTCTTTTATCCGCGCACCAACTTGGAGTAAATCTTTATTCTGTTTTGAGAGTTCGGGATATTTTTCTATTTTTGTGATATCAAAATAGACAGCACCTTCAACCACATATGCCACCCCAATTTCAATGAGTGATGTAATAAATGTAATGATTTCTGTTATATATTTTGTTGCATATAATCGTTCAACTTCCATATTACAACCAAGGTCTACACAATCTTTTAG
>BHER01000069.1 GCA_003864555.1 Erysipelotrichaceae bacterium
GTAGCAGAGTATTTGGAGACAATTGACTATGAAATTATGTGTTTAATTGCTAGTCGTGTTTTTAAAAAAATTATAAAGTAGGGAGGATTGAGAAAATGTATGTTTCAAGAACAAGGACAGGATGTTTACCACTTTTGTTTATCCTAATAATCGTTAGTGCTATTTTCGTATTTTTTGTAAGAATTATAGGCTTCTTATTCCCGGTGATTCTTCTCATAGCAGCAATTGTCGTGGTCTATATGCTTATATTACGATTTTCTTCTTGGATAAAAAGAATTAAATCTAAAATGACTGGAACCGCTGATTTTGAAGAGGAAATAGTAAAAAAAGGAACACCATATTCTAAAAAAGATGCCATCAATGTGGAATATACTGTGGTAGATAATCATAAAGACGAATAAAATATCTTCAATCAAGGGGCTGAATATGTTATAATCTACGTAATGGAAAATAGCAAACGAGAAATTATAGAGAAGAAATGAGGGAATCAAATGAATCAGGATTTAATTATTGCCACTCTAGCACTTGCACTTATTTTCTCAGGTATTATGTATAAAGTTCTTGTGAAAAAAATATCAATTAATACTAGTGTTGTAAACACGGAACAGAAAATAAAAGACGAGAAGGAGCAAGGTTAACATGGCTTTAAACAATTTGATGGCGCTAATAACAACGGACAATATTATACTTGTCCTCGGTTATATACTAGACTTACTATTAGTATGGTTTTTTCTATACTTTGTAATAAGAATTATGCGCTTTAATATAAGGATGATTCAAATATTAAAAGGAGTAGTCATTTTAACAATTGTAAAATTGCTTAGTGGCTGGCTGAATTTAGTTACAATAAACTGGCTAGTCGGTTTGATAATTGACTGGGGTGCGATTTTAGTTGTCATTATTTTTCAACCAGAAATCCGCAGCGGACTTGAGAATCTGGGACGTAAGAGTGCGTTTATCCGAAAATCATTAACAATTGATGAACGTGAGATGCTTATTCGTGAAATATCAACAGCAGCAGATTATCTGTCAAAACGGCATATTGGTGCTTTGATAACAATTGAAAAAACGGTGCTAATGAATGACTTTGTTGCACAAGGAATGAGAATTGATTCAGAAATATCATTTCAGCTACTCACAACAATTTTCACACCAAATTCAACACTACATGATGGTGCAGTTATTATCCAAGGAACAAAAATTGCTTGTGCAAGTGCATTATTCCCAGCGACCGCAAGAATAGATATTCCACCAGAAATGGGAACACGCCATCGTGCAGCACTTGGTATTAGTGAAATAACTGATAGTATAACTGTTGTCGTATCGGAAGAAACAGGGACGATAAGCTTGGCAGAAAAAGGAAGATTATACAGTGATTTACAAAAAGAATCCTTAGTTGAGATTCTGAAAGAAAAATTACTGAAAATTGATAGTGAAGATATGAATACACGAGGTGAGAACGAAGATGAGTAAAAGAAAAGTGAAAAGTGGAATGGAAAATAAAAAGAAATCAACAAAAAAACGCGCTTTAAATGAAGTCAAAATCAAGTTAACGCAAATATCAAGATTTTTGAGTAATAAATTTGAAGAGCTTTTTACAAATAATAAATTTACTGCACTCGTAACACTCCTCCTGGCAGTGGTTTTGGTTCAGTCTATCCAGTCAGTTGGGAATATTGCCCTAATAAAACAGGTGAGTTCACAAATAAGAGGACGCGAGGTAACGGCAGAATATGATCAAGATAAGTTTGTTGTTGAGGGGATTCCCAAAACTGCGGATATTGTTATTTTTGGGGATGAGGCAGCAATACAATCAACGAAAACGACAAAAAGTTATGGTGTAGCAATTGATTTAACTGGATATGGTGCCGGTGAACATTTGGTGAATTTAGATGTCAATAATTTACCAGCCAATATCACAGCACAAGTAAATCCAAGTAAGGTTAGAGTTGTGATTCGGACAAAAGAATTCAAAGTGTTTGATGTCTCACCAGAAATTATAAATGTAAATTCAATTGAAGGGCTGAGTATTGAAAATCCACAATTAATAGATAAAAGTGTTTCGCTAAAAGGTTCTGAAAAAGAACTCAAACGTGTTGCTTTTGTCCGTGCGCTAATTGATGGGAAAGCAATAAATTCAACCCTGACTGAAAAACGTGAAGGTATGATTACTGCAAGAGCGACAGTTGTTGCATATGATGACCAAGGTGAAAAAATCCAAAATATTACCGTAGATGGTGGAACTGTAGAGTATAGTGTTGAACTTGTTGCACCTAAAGGGAAGCCCATAAATACTTTGAATAGTGTGTTTATTGGGAATTTCCCCGACGATAAAGCAATAAAAAGTATCACATTAGAAAATGAAGCCGTAACAATTAATGGTGTTGAAAGTGAAACAGCTAAAGTATCCGCATTGAATATCAGATTTGATTTAAAAAATGTTACAACAGATGGGAAAATCACCGGAAATGTTGAGATGCCAGCTGGTGTGAATTTAATGAGTATAACACCTGAGAAAATCAGCGGGAATATTGAATTTGGACCAGCATTGACAACAGAAATGTCAGTTACGAGTATTACGCCTAAAAATGGGGATTCAGCATATAATTATGCTGTTGAAGATTCAGGAACAGAGTTGAAAATTTTAGTGACAGGGACTGCTGAACAACTTGCACTTTTAAGTGATGAACTTGTTAGCGTCACTGTTAATGTTGCTAATCTAGGTGAGGGAACACATAATGCAATATTAGAAATTGAAGGCTCAACACTGTATCGATACAGATTAAACCAAGAGAACTTACGTTTAAGAGTTACGAGAGCATAAATATACTTGGTAGTGAATTTAGAAGGGAATGACAAAAATGAAGTATTTTGGAACAGATGGTGTAAGAGGTAAAGTAGGTAAAATCCTTACGGTGGAATTAGCGCTTGAAATTGGAAAAGCAGCAGGTGCACATATTTTTAAAGAATATGGTGAAAAAAGCGAAAAACCTTTTGTAGTAGTTGGGAAAGATACGAGGATTTCTTCGGATTTACTGGAAAGTGCTCTCATTGCAGGGTTCTGTAGCCGTGGGGTTGATGTGCTCTCTTTAGGAGTAGTGCCAACACCTGCAGTTGCATATATTACAAGACAAATGGGAGCGGCAGCAGGGATAGTTATCTCGGCATCGCATAATCCATATTTTGATAATGGAATAAAACTATTTGGGAATGATGGATTCAAAATTAAAGATGATATGGAACAGCAAATTGAAGAAATTTTAAATTACCCAGAAAAACTTTGGAGTTTTCCACAACCTGAGGAAGAAAAATTAGGAGTCATTTTGGATAATGCAGAAGCACCACAAAAGTATATCCAGTATCTGCGTCAGACAATCGATACTGATTTCAACGATATCCACATTGCAATCGATTGTGCAAATGGTGCAACAAGTAAAATAGCACCAAAGTTATTTGCACTACTTGGAGCAAAAGTTTCAGTAATGGGGAATAGTCCAGATGGTATCAATATTAATGCAGGCGTTGGCTCAACACACCCTGAGGCTTTAGCAGAATTTGTTAAGGAAGTAGGAGCAGATATTGGGTTTTCATTTGATGGCGATGGCGATAGAGTCATTGCAATTGATGAAAAAGGAGATGTTCGTGATGGTGATTATATCCTTTTCCTTTGCGGACAGTACTTAAAAGAAAAAGGAAGACTTAATCAAAACACAGTAGTCTCAACAATTATGGCAAATCTTGGCTTCCACAGAGGGTTGGAAGATTTGGGCATCCGCAGCATTCAAACTGATGTTGGTGATCGTTATGTTGCACAAGCAATGCTCCAAGGTGGGTATATTCTTGGTGGCGAACAATCAGGTCATGTCATCTTTTTAGAGCATTCAACAACAGGAGATGGACTGCTTACAGCAATTCAATTTCTTGAAGTCTTGAAATTTAGAGAAGTACCATTTTCGCAATTATCAAAAGTCATGAATAAATTACCACAGATTCTTGTGAATTTAAAAGTGAATGATAAAGAACAAATTTTGGGTAATCCATTATTAAAAGAGAAAGAACTTGCAATTGAAGAAATGTTAGGAAGTAAAGGTCGTCTTCTTTTACGTCCATCAGGGACAGAACCACTCATTCGTGTAATGGTAGAAGCAGAAACTGAAGAAATTTGCCGTGATGTCGCACATCAAATTCTCGAAGTTGTTAAACAAATTTTAAATAAATAGAAAAAGCGAAAGAGGTAATCATATGAAAGTATTAGCAGTAAATGCGGGAAGCTCATCACTGAAATATCAACTATTCAATATGCCTGAAAAAACAGTGATTTGTTCAGGCATAGCAGAAAGAATTGGACTTGATATGTCGATTTTTTCATTAAAATTCAATGGTGAAAAATATGAAATAGAAGTTAAAATAGAAAACCATAAACAAGCAATTGCATTAGTTTTGGAATGGTTTGCAAAATACAAAGTTGTCGGTAATCTTGATGAAATTAATGGGGTTGGGCATCGTGTTGTACACGGTGGAGAGTCATTTGATAAATCTGTTGTTATTGATGAAGATGTGTTGAAAATCATTCATGATTTATCTGATTTTGCACCTCTACATAATCCTGCAAATATTGTTGGGATTGAAGAGCTTTCAAAAGCACTCCCACATTCTATCGCAGTTGCCGTGTTTGATACTGCATTTCATCAAACGATGCCAGCTGAATCATTTATGTATGCAACACCTTATACTTGGTATACAGACTATGGTATCAGAAAGTATGGATTTCATGGGACATCACATGAATATGTTTCTAAACAAGCTGCCATTATGGTAGATAAAGCCTATAATGAAACCAAAACAATCGTATGTCATCTTGGGAATGGGGCATCATTATGCGCTATTAAAAATGGGGCATCAATTGATACGACAATGGGATTTACGCCACTAGCAGGAATACCAATGGGAACACGAAGTGGTGATATAGATCCGGCAATCATTCCTTATATTGCTGCGAAAGAAAATATGGATGCACAAGCTGTAATTGATGTATTAAATAAAAAATCAGGATTTCTTGGAGTATCAGGATTCTCTAGTGATGCTCGTGATATAAGCATGGCAGTTGCAGAAGGCAATGAACGTGCAATTTTGACACTGAACTTATATGCAAAAAGAATTGCAGAAGTAATTGGTGCGTATCATGTAACACTTGGTGGAGTAGATATTATTGCCTTTACAGCTGGAATTGGTGAGAATGCTGGTGATGTTCGTGAAGCAGTATGCAGAAGGCTTACTGCTTTGGGGATAAGTATCGATGAAGAAAAGAATCTTGCGACACGCTCAAAACAGACATATATATCAGATAGTAACTCAAAAATAAAAGTTGCTGTTATTCCAACAAATGAAGAACTTGTCATTGCAGAAGATACATATGCCTTTTTAGTGTAAAAAGGCTATTAATAGAATGAAGAAGTTACAGGAGTAGGTGAGTAATCAGCTACTCTACTTTTTTATATATGAGGAGATACACTTTTTCAGGATAGTCTTTCTGCTTCCTAAATTGTAAAGTGAAACTGGACAAAATTGCTATAAATTGAGTGGGTATATGTAAAAATGAGTGAATAGATGAGCCGTAGGCGAACCTATTCACTCATTTTTGCCTCACGCGGCGATTCCCTGTTGGATATCAAATTCTGCTATCTGTCGGTTCATTTTTTCAACCTCTTCATCGAAGAGTTCTTTCGG
>BHER01000070.1 GCA_003864555.1 Erysipelotrichaceae bacterium
GTATTTTAAGGGAATTTTGAAACAAAAAATAAAATTGTCTCTCTGCTTTCAGGTATCAATCCAATTTTTTTAATCAACACCAATTATTTTATAATCTGCTGTAATTTTAATTTTCTGCGCTTGTGGGTTTTTAGGGAGTCCAGGCATATCAATGATATTTCCCATAAATACAATAACCATACCAGCACCAGCTACTAGTTTTAAGCTTCTAATTTCTGCTATATATGGTTTGGGAATTCCGCGGTCTTTGACTTTTTGCGTGAATGCTTCAGGCGTTTTTGCTATACATACAGGTAAATTACCTGCTTTTTTTTCAAGTTCCGCAAGTAAAACTGCCGCCTCTTTTGTGTACTCTACACCCGTTGCACCATATGTTTTAACAATAGCTGCTATTTTTGTTGCTAGCATGTCTTGCATATCAGCTATTTTTTGGTACTCCATTTTAGACTCAACTGCAGCAATAACGCGTTTCCCTAGTTCTGTTGCACCTTTGGCACCCTCCAAATATGCAGTATTTAATGCAAAATCAATATTTGCTGCTGCAAGGCTACTTGTTAATACTGCTATTTCTGCAGCTGTATCGGTTGCAAAAGCATTCAGTGTTACAACAAGAGGAATTTGGCGGGCTTGGAGATTTGCAATATGTTTAGCTAAATTTGCCATGCCTTTTTTAAGAGCAGTGATATTTTCTTTTTCAATATCACATAGTTCTACTTGTGCATGGTACTTTAATGCCCGAATTGTTGTTACAAGAACAACACAATCTGGTTGTTTACCAAGTTTTGGTGCTGTGATATCAAAGAATTTCTCTGCCCCTAAATCGCTTCCAAATCCTGCTTCCGTAATTGTGAATTCCGCCATGGAAAGGGCTGCTTTTGTTGCCATAAGTGAGTTTGTTCCATGCGCAATATTAGCAAACGGTCCACCATGGACAAGGGCAAGATTTCCTGCTGTTGTTAATACTGCATTCGGTGAAAAAGCATCCATCAAAAGCGCCAAAAGCGCATCCGTAATATCAAGTTGTTCCACGCTTAGTTCTTCCCCTTTGCTATTTTTTGCAAAGACTATCCGATTGAGCATTTTGCGCAACTCAGCTATATTTTCAGCAAGACAAATAATCGCCATAATCTCTGAGCTTGCCGTAATTTGAAATCCACTTTTATAGCTGATGCCCGCTTTAATGACAATTGTAAGTTCCCGTAAATGGCGATCATTCATATCGAGTGCACGCTTCCAGATAATTGTATTGGTATCAATATCCATCAAATCAAAAAAAAGTTGTTGTTCAATCATCGAGGCAATTAAATTATGCGCACTCGTAATTGCATGGAAATCTCCCGTGAAATGTAAGTTTATTTTATCAACTGGATGAATTTCTGTTTGTCCTCCACCTGTTGCTCCACCTTTTCTTCCAAAAACGGGTCCAAGTGATGGCTCCCGTAAAGCAGCAATTGCTTTTTTGCCAAGGCTATTTAAACCATCTGTTAAACCAATGCTAACTGTTGTTTTCCCCTCACCTAATGGTGTTGGCGTAATGGCTGTTACCAATACTAATTTCCCTTTGGGAATACTATTTTGGATATAACGCCAATCGATTTTAGCAATGTCTGCTCCATATGTTGTAATCGCCGTTTCCGGAATGCTGTATTCACTTAATTTACCACATATTCTATCCATCTTCATCATCCTTCATCCATTTTCATTTCAGCTGATACCCACTATCTTTTCGATAAAAAAGAACTGGGCTATGCCGTATTTGTAGTTCATTATACACATTTTTATGTGCTTGAGCAACTGTTATCCCAAAGGCTATGTCGATGGCAACTCTTCCGCTTTTTTAGATTTTGCATTATTAATGTTTGAAATTACGCATTTTTGTAAAGACCATCGCAATCCCATGAGCATCTGCTGCAGCAATTGATTCCTCATCTTTAATTGAACCACCCGGTTGGATAATAGCAATAATACCCGCATCTGCTGCAAGTTTTACTGTATCGGCCATTGGAAGAAAAGCATCGGAACTCATCACGGACCCTGCACTTTTACTCCTCGCCTGCTCAATTGCAATTTTGGCTGCACCAACACGGTTCATTTGACCAGCACCAATACCAATTGTCTGACCCGATTTTGCAAGGACAATAGCATTAGACTTCACATGTTTTACAATATTCCATGCAAAAAGTAAATCTATAAGTTCTTCTGCTGTTGGCACTTTTTTGGTAACAACTTCTAAATCATCGGCAGTAATTTTACCCTCATTTGGCGTTTGTATGAGTGCCCCACCAACAACTGTTACAACTTGATAATCATCCCGATCCTCAGTATCACTTATTGGCAGTTCTAGTAGTCGAAGATTTTTCTTCTCTGCTAAAATTGCCAAGGCTTCTTTTGTGAATCCGGGTGCAATAATAAGTTCTAAAAAGATTGCTTTCATTTTTTGGGCACTCAGAGCATCAACTATTTGGTTTGTTGCAATAATTCCTCCAAAAATCGAAATGGGGTCAGCTGCATACGCTTTATCCCATGCCTGCTCCAATGTATTGCCAATTCCTACTCCACATGGATTCATATGCTTGAGGGCAATAACTGTTGGTTTCGTAAACTCTAACATCACGCGAATTGCTGCCTCACCATCCTGAATATTATTATATGATAATTCCTTGCCATGTAATTGTTTTGCAAAGGCTAAAGCATTTTTGCATGCAAGTGGTGTGCGGTAGAATGCAGCCTGTTGCTGTGGGTTTTCACCATAACGCAAATTTTGTTGCTTTTCAAATGTTAATGTCAATTGATCAGGGAATTTAATTTGCTGTTGTTTTGCAAAAAAGTCGGCAATCAGTGCATCGTAGGCAGCAGTTTTCTGGAATACTTTTCGTGCTAATGTTTTACGAAGATCCAGCGTCGTTTCGCCATATTCTTGTAATTGTGCGAGTACAATTTCATAGTCTTCTCGATCCGTTAGCACTGTTATGAAGCGATGGTTTTTAGCAGCACTTCTTAACATCGATGGCCCACCAATATCAATATTTTCGATGGCCTCTTCGTATGTGACATCACTTTTAGCAATTGTTTTTTTGAATGGGTATAAATTCACAACAACAATATCAATATAGTTGAGTTTTTGTTTTCTCATTGCGTGGATATGTGCTGGATTATCACGAACTGCAAGTAATCCTGCATGAACAGAGGGGTGTAATGTTTTCACGCGTCCATCCAAAATTTCAGGAAAATCCGTTAAGTCTTCAATGCCCATCACCGGGATTGCTGCTGCCACTAGTGTTGCATATGTTCCACCAGTTGAGATAATCTCATAGTCTAATGCTACAAGTTGCTTTGCAAATTCGATGATTCCTGTTTTATCGCTGACACTCATTAATACTCTTTTTTTCATTTTCTTTCCGCCTTTTCTAATTTTCTTAATATTTTAGGATAAAAAACATGATCCACTTGATGCACAAGCGCCCTAATTTGGTCATGGGCCCCCTTATAAGGGAATTTTATCGCCCATCAACCCACATAGTGAATTATGATGCCAATTTCTCGCTCTTTCAATCGGATCTGCAATAGCTTGAGAATTACTACCATTGCCAGCTGCAAATACTACTATTTTCATCATATCATAACTCCTCATGTTTCTGTGATTTTACCGATGATTTTAGCTTTTTTTCCAAGTATCTGTATCATGCTTCCAATATCGTATACTTTGACAACAAGCGCAATATTGGTTCCAATATTATGTGTGTACGCCATTTTCGCAAATTCAAACAGTCTTTCTCGTATCCGATATGCTAAAATAATTTCAATAAGATACTCCATCTCAAATTCTTCCAATATACTTATTGTTTTTAACAAAAAATCCGCATGCTTCCGCATACGGATGGTATAAGTCATATTCATAGCTTGTAATAGGACTATTGCACTCAAAAATACGTCTTGAATTCTCGTCATAGTCTATTAATTTAAGGGGACTAGCTAGTTTTTAAAACTGTGAATTGGGGCAGGAATTCGCCCCCCACGGTTAATAAAATCTGCACATGAGAATTTATTAACTGGCATAATTGGAGCGTACCCGAGTAACCCACCAAATACAGCAGTATCTCCAACATCTTTTCCAATAACTGGGATGATTCTTACCGCTGTTGTTTTATTATTAATCATACCTATTGCCATTTCATCGGCAATAATTCCAGAAATTGTTGTTGCTGGTGTATTTCCCGGAATCGCAACCATATCTAAACCAACTGAGCAGACACATGACATTGCTTCAAGTTTTTCTAATGTCAAAGCACCAGCATTCACGGCATCAATCATGCGTTGATCTTCACTAACTGGAATAAAAGCACCACTAAGACCACCAACATATGATGAAGCCATTACGCCACCTTTTTTGACATTATCATTCAATAACGCCAATGCTGCTGTTGTTCCTGGTGCACCAGCCATTTCAAGTCCCATAACTTCAAAAATTTCGGCAATGCTATCGCCAATTTCTGGAGTTGGGGCAAGTGATAAATCAATAATACCAAAAGGCACATTCAACCGTTTTGCTGCCTCTTGGGCAACAACCTGTCCCACACGTGTAATTTTAAATGCTGTTTTTTTAATTGTTTCACAGACAGCCTCAAAATCTTGTCCTGCAACAAGCTCAAGTGCTTTTTTGACTACACCTGGACCACTTACACCAACATTAATAATCGCATCCCCCTCACCAACACCGTGGAATGCTCCCGCCATAAATGGGTTATCCTCAACTGCATTGGTAAAGACAACAAATTTTGCACAACCAATTGAATCTGCATCTTTAGTAAGCTCCGCTGTTTCTAAAATAATTTCTCCCATCATCTTCACAGCAGTCATATTGATACCACTTTTCGTACACCCAACATTAACGGATGCACATACACGTTCTGTTTTCGAAAGCACTTCGGGGATTGATTTTATTAAAAAAGTATCCGCCGCCGTCATCCCTTTTTGCACAAGTGCTGTATAACCACCAATAAAGTTGACACCAACTGCTGCTGCCGCCCGATCTAATGTCTGTGCAACTGATAAAAATGCTGCCTCAGGCAGACCTGCTGCTGCAATTGCAATAGGGGTTACACTAATCCGTTTATTAACAATTGGTACACCAAATTGACGTCCGATATCGTCCCCAACACTTACTAAATCTTTTGCAAGCGTTGTAATTTTATCATAGATTTTTTGATTGAAACGGTCCACATCACTATCCATACAATCAAGTAAACTAATCCCTAGTGTAATTGTCCTCACATCTAAGTTTGCTTCTCCAACCATTGCATTTGTTTCAAGTATTTCATTTTTGGTAATCATTTTCTAACACTCCCTCGCTACTTATTTTATATTCGGTGCATGGCATTAAAGATTTCTTCATTTTGTAAAGTGATGATAACGCCAATATTTGCGCCTAGTTCTTCTAAACTATCTTGTAATTGTTCGAATTTATATATTGTTTTATCCGTATCAACAATCATAAGCATATGAAAATTCCCTTGGGTAATTGTTTGTGAGATATCTAATACATTGACAGATACTTCTGCCAAATAACTTGTAACTTTTGCAATAATTCCTACTTTATCTTTTCCTAGTACCGTAATAATTCCTGTCATCCTCTAACGCTTAATCACATATCGGTGTTTAAGC
>BHER01000071.1 GCA_003864555.1 Erysipelotrichaceae bacterium
TTTTAAAGGTGGTCCATCATCACGCCACGGGAGCCCCGTATTTGGCTGATTTTGCCTTTACTTTTTGTTCGGAAAAGGTTACAAAAAAAGATGAAAATTCTTTTATAAAAATACATCTTTTTTGTGTTTTATTCATTTTGAAGTGAAAATATTGCTTTTTTCTGCTGACCTTTTACCCTAAATATCAATATTAAAAAATTTTTCACAAAAAACTATTTACAAGCATGTAATTACATGCTATAATCTAAATATATTTGTAAGCGTTGTCATTACAAGTTAGGAATAGAGAGCAGAAATAGTAAAGGAGAATTTTCATGGGAATACTAAAAAAGAACGCAGTATTATTAGAAATGAAAGCAACAAATAAGGATGAGGTCTTTCTAGAAATGTTACAATATCTAGAGAAGGAAGGTTTAATTACTGACTACAAACAATGTAAGCAAACCGTTCTCAAAAGGGAAGATGTTCTTTCAACAGCGATGGAAAATGGAGTGGCAGTTCCACATGCATCTTGTGGGACAGTGAAAGATGCATTTATAGCAATTGGTACTACAAGGAAAGAAATTGTTTGGGATGATGAGCAGAAAAAAGTAGATATATTCGTGTTCATACTAACGCCAATTGATGGTAATGGTGCACACCTTAAATTATTAGGTGAAGCAGCAGGAAAATTGGTGGATGTGGAAAATATTGAAAGAATTCGTCAAGCCAAAAATATTGATGAGGTCTTATCAGTTTTTGAAGAATCAAATGAAGTGATAGCAACAGCAGGTTCCAAAGGTCTTATTATTGGGGTGACTGGATGCCCGACGGGAGTTGCGCATACTTACATGGCGGCTAAAGCATTAGAAAAGGCCGCTGCCGAAATGGGATATGAAATAAAGGTCGAAACAAATGGCTCGATCGGAGTTGAGAATTCACCAACAGATGCTGAGATACAACAAGCATTAGCAATTATTGTTGCAGCAGACAAACAAGTTGAGTTGAATCGTTTTGATGGAAAAAAACTCATCAATGTAGGTGTCAATGATGGAATTGATCATCCGAAAAAGTTGATCACGCAATCGTTAACGGCACCAATATTTTCAGGTGATGGAAGTGCGCAACCGTCAAATGATGGTAGTAACAAAAGTATTGGGAATGAAATTTATATCGCTTTAATGAATGGTGTCTCGTATATGATTCCGTTTGTTATTGTTGGAGGATTATTAATAGCTTTATCACTTGCTTTTGGTGGGGTTCCAACAGATGGAGCAGGGTTAGTAATTCCAGAAGGAAGTGCATGGAATAAAATTCTTGAGGTTGGGGTAGTAGCCTTTACATTGATGGTACCAATTCTTGCGGGATTTATTGCACAAGCAATTGGGGATCGTCCAGCACTCGTTGCCGGTATGATTGGTGGATGGATTGCGAACAATGGTAGTTTCTATGATGCTGAATCCGGAATGGGATTCTTAGGTGCAATCTTAGCTGGGTTTTTAGTTGGATATATTGTTAAGTATTTGAAAAAAATAAAATGGCCAGAAATCATCAAACCAATTGTTCCAATCATGATTATTCCTTTAATCTCAACATTGATTATTGCAGGACTATTTATTTATGTAATCGGAGCACCAATTGCTTCATTGATGGATGCTCTTTATGCAATGCTGCAAGGATTATCTACAGGTGGAATTATTGTCTTGGGTATTGTTATGGGTATGATGCAAGGGTTTGACTTTGGTGGACCATTTGGAAAAGTATTACTCTTCTTCAATATTGCAATGATCGCTGAAGGTCATCCTGAATTCATGGGTGCGCAAGCAGTAGCAATTCCAGTTGCACCACTTGGGATGGCATTTGCAATGTGGTTTGATCGAAAAAAAGAAGTTTTTACAACGGAAGAGCATAATAATGCAACACCTGCATTTGCCATGAGTTTGGTTGGTATATCTGAAGGTGCAATACCATTTGCAGCTGCAAGTCCATTCTCTGTATTACCTGCTTCAATGGCAGGTTCGGCAGTAGCAGCAGTGCTTGCCTTAACATTTATGATTACCACAAATGTTCCGCATGGTGGACCAATCGTCACCATATTGGGAGTTGTAAACAAACCAATTATTGCCCTGCTTTGTATGATAGCAGGAGGAGCGGTAACGGGACTCGTTGCAACAGTGTTAAGAAAGCAACTGGATAAAAAAAGAAAAAAGAAAATAAATAAAAAGTGACAACTTTTTTGGAAAGCGTACACTTAGGTGCATACGCTTTCTTTTTCGTTTTAAAATTGACAATATGTAGTAAACGTGGTAGAATTAACTTGTAATTACAAGATGGAGGTTGTGAAAGAATGATAGAACGAGTTGTTAGAAAAAATGAGACGAATGTTGCCGTGGCACCTAAGGAGCCGCTATTCATGAGCCCACTAGAACAATTAGAGGTAATGATTGAGTACACAAAAACTCATCAAGAATATACTGATGTTCAAAAATTAGAAAGGGAGATGGCTTGTCTGAAAGTCCTTTTCCCGACTACTTTTCGCCCAATGTACGAGGATGACTTGATTCTCGGAAGAATTGATGTGATGCCTGTTGGTTTTGGAAGTGTTACGTCTCTTGGCGGACCGAGCCATTATTGCAATTTCGGGAAACTTGAAGAGATGAAAGCACTTGTTGATGAGAGTCATCACGCAGCAATTGATGATATGCTCACCTACTGGAAAATCAACGATACTCGAGAAGGCTTTTATAAAGAGCACCTCATTCCAAATGTACTTGGCCGTTTTGTGGATGTTTATTATCCAGCAATTGTGACAACAAGATTTAGCGGAATATATTTAGATTATAATAAATTACTTGATCACGGTATTAATGGTTTGATTGAAAAAATATCGCAGCAAGAAGACAAAAATCCTGAATCAAAAAATGAATATCATGGAATGGAAGATGCGTTGCATCTTTTACAAAGTGTGATCGCTTACCACCTACAAGAAGTTGAAAATAAACTTGGGAACGATTTTCTGTCTCCGCTGAGAACACGTGAATTAGTAAAGCTCCGTGATGCTTTAACAGAAATAAAATCAGATAAACCCACAAGCTTCATTGCAGCAATGCAATTGGCATGGTTATATTCGACACTTGCAGGGGTTGTAAACTTTGGTCGCATGGATGACTATCTTGGAACATATCTTGTAGCCGATTTGGAATTAGGAGCAATAACAGAAGAAGAGGCGATTCGTTATATTAAATCTCAATGGCAACTAATTGAAGTGAAGAGAACAAACGTAAATGGTAGAGTTGTTGTCGGTGGTAAAGGTCGTCGTAATGAAAAAAATGCCGATGTATTCTGCAGATTGGCAATTGAAGCAACTCGTCAAGCGCGCCTAGTTGAACCGCAATTCACACTTCGCATTTACGATGGAATGGATACGGCTATTTACGATGCTGCGCTTCAAAGTATTGGTGAGGGTACAACATACCCAATTCTCTATAATGATGATGTAAATATTCCAAGCGTTATGCATGCTATGCAAGTGGATGAAAAAACGGCTGAGCAGTATGTGCCATTTGGTTGTGGAGAATTCACAATTTCTGGCCAAGGAATAGGAACTCCGAACTCATGTGTGAATGTGCTTAAAGCATTAGATGTATTATTGCACGATGGAGTTGATCAATGGGATTATCAATACAAGTATGGCACACTTGAAATGCCAAAAGTAACTGAAGCAAAAACATTTGAAGCATTTTTTGAACTCTATAAAAAATTACTAACATACTATTTGAATGAAAGTGGTAAAGCACACCGAGTGTCATATGATGTGATGAATAGTAAAGCTGGCTTTATTTTTTCAAGCATCCTGACGGCTGACTGTATCACTAAAGGGAAAACGATTCTGGATGGTGGCGTGCGTTTTCTTGGTGGGACAAATGAAATGTATGGAAATATGAGTACGGTAGATTCGTTAATGGCAATCAAAAAATTAGTCTATGATGAAGAACAATATACGCTTGAAGAGTTTGCAATAGCAACTGCAGCAGACTTCGATGGCTACGAACAGATGCACCGAGATGTGAAAGCTGTAGAACGCTTTGGAAATGATTTAGATGAAGTCGATGAGATTGCGGTAGAGTTACATGAGTTCTTGAGCAATACAGTTCGTGACCAAGCAAAAGAGTTGGGGATGGATTCATATTTAATTGTGGTCATCAACAACCAAGTGAATACAGAGTGGGGACGAGCAACAGCAACAAGTGCTGATGGTAGACTTGCGGGCGTTTTCATGAGTAATGCAATCAATCCACAAAGTGGTGCCGATACAAATGGTCCGACAGCAATGTTGAATTCGATTTTAAAAATGCGTACTGATCTCCACGGCGGTGCAGTTCAGAATATTAAATTCAGCCGAAATATGTTTAATCAGGAAAGACCGAAAATAAAATATCTTTTTGAAACTTACTTCAAAGATGGAGGGGCACAATTAATGGTAACAATTGTTTCGCCAGAAGAGTTAGAGGAAGCATACAAACATCCTGAGCTTCACCAAGATCTGACAGTTCGTGTAGGTGGATTTAGTGCAAGATTTGTAAACTTAGAAGATGATGTTCAAAGAGAGATTATGGAGCGTACATTAAATGAGTAGTAAAACAGGAATCGTTTTTGACATTCAACGTTTTTCAGTAAATGATGGTCCTGGTATTCGAACAACAGTATTTTTAAAAGGTTGTCATCTGCGTTGCACTTGGTGTCATAATCCAGAGTCAATTTCCCCTAAAGTTCAATTGAACTATGATGCGAAAAAGTGTATTCGCTGTGGAGATTGTGTCGCGCATGTTCAAGGAGACGGTCTAGAAATTATCGATGATGAACTTATAATTGATTGGAAAAAGCACGATGAGAATATTGAGTTAGTAAGCGTCTGCCCATCTAAGGCTTTTGGTCAGTATGGAGAGAATTACACAGTAGAAGAAGTGCTAGATGTAGTAATGAAGGACGAAAAGTACTATGAAACCTCAGGAGGCGGAATCACTTTTAGTGGTGGTGAAGCACTTGTGCAAGCAGAGTTTGTGCAAGCACTTGCGGAGAAATCGAAAGCACTTGGATTACATACAACATTAGATGCGAGTGGGTTTAACCATGGTGAAAAAATGCTTAAGATCCTTCCGTATATCGATACAATCTTACTGGACTACAAAATAACTGACGCTTCAAAGTTTGCAAGATACCTTGGTGCAACAATAGATTTGTATCCGTTGCTAAATATACTAGAGAACCAGAAGAAGCAGGTTGTTTTACGTTGTCCAATTATTCCAACAGTAAATGATACAAGTGAGCACCTTGCACAAATTAGTAAGTTTACGCAAGAATATGATTGTATTGCCTATACAGATATTCTTGCGTATCATAATATGAAAAAAAACAAACAGTTTAAATATGTACATAATACTTAGGAGTATCCAATGCCAACGCCTGCAGATAAAAAAAGATGGTTTGAAATACTGAAGGGAAATAACGCCATAAATATCTATCATGAAAACGAAAAAATACTGTAAAAAGGATTCACACGATTTTTTAAATGATTAAATAAACAACAAATTTT
>BHER01000072.1 GCA_003864555.1 Erysipelotrichaceae bacterium
GATCATATCGGTGTTGATTTTGGGATGTATCGAAATACTGATATTTATTCCGTTGCAACTGGAGTAGTAGTTTATATTCAAACAGGCTATGGTGAGGGAAGTTCTGGCTATGGAAATATGGTTGCAGTATCACATCTTGTTGGTGGAGTACCACATGTATCAATAGACGGACATTTAAATTCAGTATCAGTAAGAGTTGGACAAGTAGTTAGTGGTGGTGAGCGTATTGATGCAAGTGGGAATACCGGTACATCAACGGGCCCACATCTACATATAGAAATAATCAGAAATATTGAATATTTCACATATGATAAAAATATACGCCGAAATAATTTTATTGACCCACTCACTGTATTACCAAGACCATCAAATGGTTGGAGCTGGTAGATAGCTCACCAATTAAAAATTAAGAGGAGTAGAAAAATGAAAACGAAAAAACAACTAGGGCTATTAATATTTATTGTAATAGTGTTAACAGCATTGATTACATGGGCAGTTAATAATTATATAGTGTATGGAGTAACGGATGAAACAACGGGGAAATTTCGGATTGCAACACAAATAATTCAAAGAAATAGCTATAATAAGGTAACAGATATCGAATTACAAGAAGGTTCGATTCACGGGATGGTTGATAGTCTAAATGATCCCCATAGTGCTTATATGACTGCAGCAGAAGTGCAGGCCTTTGAAAATAGTTTTCTCTCTGAATATATTGGAATTGGTATTACTACTAGTAAAATAATTGATGGCTTCATGGTAACAGAAGTTGCAAAAAATTCACCAGCAGAAAATGCAGATGTACGTGTATATGATGTAATAAAGAGTATAAATGGTGAGAAAATTATTCAAAATGATAAAACAATTGCAGACTATCTAAAAAATGGTAGCTCGGCTAAAACATTAACAATTTTACGAGGAACAGAAGAAGTAGAAATTATAATAACAGAAGCAACAGTAGATTATGCTCAAACGCTGTCACAAGTACATATAGTTGATGGACGCAAAATCATGGTATTCAACTTACAACGTTTTACAAATAAAACAGTTGAGCTATTGACTGCTGACTTAGAAAAATTAAAAGATGACTCTATTGAATCTGTTATCTTCGACTTGCGCAATAATACTGGTGGAGAAGTAGATGTAGCAAAAGGGATTATTCAAAAAATTTCTTCAAATAAGAACATCGCTTTTTCAATTGCAAAAGCAGAGGAAACAACGAGCAAAAATGCTATAGAATCGGAAAAAATTATCGAAAAAGTGACAACAAATAATCCTGAATTGCAAATAAAGCAGCCAATGCTTATGCTTGTAAATGAAAATACTGCCTCAGCTGCGGAAATAGTTGCTGCAACACTAAATCGCAATGATGGTGTACGAATTGTTGGGAATAAAACATATGGGAAAAGTAGTATTCAAGAACTATTTAAAATGAATGATGGAAGTGCAATCAAAGTGACAACTAAAAAATGGGCAATGCCGGATGGGACTGTTCTTATCGATGGTGAAGGACTAGAACCATCAGAAAAATCAATTGACTCACTACCATTTACAATATCAACAGTCGGTGCCAAAAAAGTGTATGTCCTTGGAGATCGTGATCGTGTAGGAAGTACAACAATTGCTGATACGCAGATGATATTAAATTATTTTGGATATGATACAGCAAGAGCCGATGGATTATTTGATAACCAAACACGTGAACAACTCCTCATGTTCCAAGCAGATAATGGGATTACTCAAACTGGTGAAATTGATACGAATACACTCATTTTTCTAAATAAAAAATTGATTGCATATACAAGTGATGTTGCACATGATGTAACATTGCAATTAGGCTTTAAATTATTAAAAAACTAGAATAAGAGAAAACTGTAATAGAACAAAAAAGTACTCGCAAGGGTGTTTAAATGTTCTATTACAGTTTTCATTATTCATATTATAAAAAAAGGTGGTAATATTATGATGCTCAGCAAAAGTGGAAAAGAACAGAAAGATTTTAAACTTGCTGTTCCATTTGAACCAGCAGGTGATCAACCTAAAGCAATTTCCCAAATAATGGCGAATTTAAATAATGGCGAAAAAGAACAAATACTGCTCGGAGCAACTGGAACTGGGAAAACATATACCATGGCACAAGTTATTGCAAAACACAATAAAACAACACTTATTTTAGTCCATAATAAAACGCTTGCTGGGCAATTATATAGTGAGATAAAAGAGTTTTTCCCTGAGAATGCAGTAGAGTTTTTTGTAAGTTACTTTGATTATTACCAACCGGAATCATACTTACCATCATCTGATACATATATTGAAAAAGATGCACAGAGAAACTCGGAAATTGAAAAATTACGTTATTCTGCAACGGCATCTTTACTTGAACGGACTGATGTTATTGTTATTGCATCCGTTTCCTGTATTTATGGAGCAGGAGACCCAGATATCTATAATGAGCTGAGAATTTCTTTAAGAGTAGGAAATCAAATTGACCGCGATGAATTAATCCAAAAGCTGATCAATATCCAGTATTCACGAAATGATATTGATTTTGCACGTGGTACTTTTCGAGTTCGAGGAGATGTCATGGAAATCATCCCAATTTGGCAAGATAGTGTTGGCTTACGGATTGAATTTTTTGGGGACGAAATTGAGCGTATTAGGGAGATAAGCACGGTAACTGGCGAGGCTATAAATGATCTGCGACATACAGTTATTTTCCCCGCTAGTCATTATGCCACAACGAAAGAGGTACTTGGAAAAGCAATGGTACGGATCCGGGAAGAATTGAATCTCCAGTTAAAAACATTAAAAGCAGAAAATAAATTATTAGAAGCACAGAGACTAGAACAGCGAACACGCTATGATTTAGAAATGATGGAAGAAGTCGGGTTCTGTTCTGGTATTGAAAACTATTCACGCCATCTCGCATTGGAAGAAGCGGGAGCAACACCAAAAACACTTTTTGATTATTTTCCGAAAGATTTTCTGATGATTATCGATGAATCTCATGTAAGCATACCACAAATTGGTGGGATGTTTAATGGGGATCAGGCACGTAAAAAAAATCTTATTGAACATGGATTTAGACTTCCCTCAGCAATTGACCATCGCCCACTAAATTTTGGTGAGTTTGAAAAGAAATTGCATCAGGTAGTTTATGTATCAGCAACACCTGGTAATTATGAACTTGAACGTTGTACCAACAAGCAACAAATTGCCCAACAAGTTATCCGGCCAACTGGTCTAATTGATCCCAAAGTTGATATTATCCCATCGCTTGGTCAAATTGATTTTTTACTAGGAGAGATACGCCAACAAATTGCTAGAAATGAACGAACATTTGTTATCACATTAACAATTCGAATGTCAGAAGAGCTGACCAAACACCTAAAAGAACAGGGGATTAAAGTTGCATACCTCCATTCTGAAATTAAAAGTTTGGAACGGTTGGCAATTATTCGTGATTTACGTCTAGGAAAGTATGATGTCTTAATCGGAATTAACCTTTTAAGAGAAGGACTTGATGTTCCTGAGGTATCACTTGTTGCAATCCTTGATGCCGACAAAGAAGGCTTTTTGCGCTCAGAGCGTGCTCTTGTGCAAAATATTGGTCGTGCAGCTAGAAATGTAAATGGACATGTATATCTTTTTGCTGATAAAATAACACCATCAATGGAAAAAGCAATTGCTGAGACAAATAGGCGACGAGAAATCCAAACGGCTTATAATGAAGAGCATGGGATAACACCAACAACAATCCGTAAAGCAATCCATGATACCATCCAAATTACTGTCAATATGGATGCAAAAGGGAAAGTAAAACTCAAGCGAATGGGGAAAAAAGAACATGATAAGCTGATTGCGCAATTAGAAAAAGAAATGACACAGGCAGCACGAGAATTAGATTTTGAAACAGCTGCACAATTACGTGATGCGCTAATGGAATTACGCTTATCAAAAAAATAAAGGAGTGGATATAATGGATAATCTTTTTGATAGCCATTGCCATATATATAGCGATGAATTTGAAGGAATGCAATCGGAAATTATTGCGCGAGCAAAAGAAAATAATGTGACCCAAATGCTTGTTATTGGCTGTGATCGGATAACAACAGAAATGGCATTAGAATTACAGGATAAGCATGTAGGCGTTTATGCAGCGGCAGCATGGCATCCGGTGGATGTTATTGGTTGCACGGAAGATGACATGGAATATCTTATCAATCTATGGGAGACAAAAAAAGTTGTTGCCATTGGAGAAACAGGACTTGACTACCACTGGGATACATCACCAAAAGAACTTCAAAAAAAATTCTTTAGATGGCATCTTGACCAAGCAATCAAGTATCAGCTTCCCTTCATTATTCATAATCGTGAGGCAACGGAAGATGTGCTCATCATATTAAAAGAATATTATGCGAAATATGGGCCATTACGAGGTGTTATGCATAGCTTTTCTGGAAGTCTAGAGATGGCAAAAGAATTTTTGAAACTAGGCTTACACTTATCAGTAAGTGGTGTGGTAACATTTAAAAATGCCAAGCATATAAAAGAAGTAGTGCCAATGATTCCAAATGATAAAATTCTCATTGAAACTGATGCACCATACCTCACGCCAACACCTTATCGTGGCAAAAGAAATGAGCCAGCATTTATAAGATTCACAGCAGAAGAAGTCGCAAAATTAAGGGGAATAACAGTTGAAGAAATTGCTGAGCTAACAACTAAAAATGCCTGTCTACTTTTTGGGGTTTGTCGATAGAAATAGCAAGCTGTAAAGTTCCATCATTTACACGATAAAACAAGATGTAATAGTTACGAAAGCAGCTAAGGCGTATTTTTTGTCCATCACGGCTAAATTAAGACATGCTAATAGTTAGTGCAGTATACGAAAATCTTTGAAATATGATATAATTAAAGAGCTTTATACGAAAATTATATTCTAAAAAAATAATGCCCAATACCCATTGAGTGTGCAGTAAAAAATCAGACGGCTAGGAGGATAATATGAATACAATACTTATTCTAGGACTTATACAAGTGCTAGTTGGAATTTTTATATTTCTTGCACTACGAACTCAAATGCTCAAACAACAGAGTATGAGTGAGAAAGGACAAGCACAAATAGCAAAGGAATTAGAATTTTCGATAATAGATAGATTAGCTAAAATTGAAAAGAATGTTCAAGGGGATATGTTCAATTTTCATACAAAACTAGAAAAACGCTTAGGAGAAAATTTTGAGAGTCTTTCTCATAATATGGATAGACGTCTTTTATATATGCAAAATCAGGTAGATGCAAAATTAGATAAAGGATTTGAACAGACAACCCAGACATTTCAGCAAGTTATAGAACGGTTGACAAGAATTGATCAGTCACAGAAAAAAATTGATGCACTATCAACAAATATAAATTCACTGCAAGACATCTTAAATGACAAAAAAGCTCGTGGGGCATTTGGTGAAGTGCAATTAGGAAATATTTTTAAAAGTGTTTTTGGAGTCAATGATACTTTGTATAAAACGCAATATACACTATCAAATATGACC
>BHER01000073.1 GCA_003864555.1 Erysipelotrichaceae bacterium
GTAGAGAAAATGAAGAAAAAAATTATAACACTATGCATTAGCGTAATGATGCTAATACCAATAGTAGAAGTAGCAAAAAAACAAAATCTATTAGAAGCAGCAGCCACAAGTTGCGCGAGTGTAGAAGAATGCCAAGTGCAAAAAATTGAGATAGCAGAACGAAAAAAAGCCAAAGATGATGAAATTAATGCGGCTAAAGCAGATGTTAATAAACAATATCAAGCGTTATTTGCAATTGGTGGACAAAGAGAAATATTAGAAGAACAAATCCGGGTAATTGAGCAATCACAACCACTTTTAGTACAACAAGTTATTGAAGTTGAAAAAGCTATAACTGTTAAAGAGGAGATTGTTGGCAAACGCCTGGGGGAAATGCAGAAACAGGGAAATAAAAAAACATTCATGATACTACTTGTGAATGCAAATTCACTTACTGATTTATTAAAACGCTGGAGTACTTTAGACCTTTTGAATCGCTATGATACAAAACTTGTCAAAGAATTAGGGGAAGACCGGAGCACACTTGATTCAACTATCAAACAACAAGCTGAAGATATTATTGTACTTGAAGACTCACGTGAACAAATATTGAAAATTGAAGATGAAGAAAAAGCACAAATGCAAAATTTAGCAAAGCGAACAGAAGAGCTTGAAAACCAAATGGAAGATATTGTTTTATCGGGAAACCAAGTACAGGCACAACAAGATACAGCACAAGCATATAAAGATGAAATTAAGCGTGAACAAGAAGCACGTGAGAAAAGGGAACAAGAAGAACGCGAAAAAAAAGAACAAGAAGAGCGTGAAAAAGAAAATGAGGGGGGAGAAGTAACCCCAACACCACCCCAACCAGAGCCAGAGCCAGCACCTGTTGAAAAGACATGGTATCTTCCAGCTGCTAAAGGATGGGTTAGCTGTACGATGTGGTGTTATAGTAATCATATAGGAACAGATTTTGCAATGCCCGAATGGACACAAGTCTACTCGGTTGCACGTGGAAAAGTTATCTATACATCGACAGGATATAGTGGTGGGTTTGGTAATATGATCGTAATCTATCACTATCTCAATGGTGTAGATTATGTTACAATTTATGCACATCTTAATGAAATAAACGTAAGTGTCGGTCAACGTGTGGATGGAGGAGGACTCATCGGTTACAGTGGAAATACTGGTGCGAGTGAGGGACCACATCTCCATTTAGAATTGCTTGTGGACATTGATTATTACCCGGGTGCTAAGTCAGTTAGGATGCGACATGCAGAAAGCATTCTGGATTACATAGCAGGAAGTTGGAAATGGAATTGGTAGTCTCGTGTGAATAAATATCAAAAAAAGCATATAATTTTTTTGGGAATAGCATATAAAAACACGGGAAAATATGCTATAATGTATTAATATTAAAAAATGTCACTGACAGTTATCGCCATGGGAAACGTGAATGGAGGATTTTATGAAACGAGTTATCACTTATGGAACATTTGATTTACTCCATAGCGGGCATATCAAATTATTGAAAAGGGCAAAAGCTTTAGGAGATTATTTAGTAGTTGCGGTCTCTTCAGATGCTTTCAATAAATTGAAAGCCAAAGAGGCATCAATATATAGCTTGGCAGAAAGAATTGAATTATTAGAGGCAATCCGTTATGTAGACGAAGTTATTATTGAAAATAGCTGGGAACAAAAAATAGAAGACATCAATAGATTAAATATTGATGTTTTTGTCATGGGTGACGATTGGTCTGGATATTTTGATTTCCTCGCCGAATATTGTGATGTTCTCTATCTTGAGCGGACACCAAATATCTCAACAACATTTATTAAATGCCAGATTTCTGAAGTGAAGAGTACCTGTGTTAAGGGGGAAATGATTTGAAAGAGATCAATGATCGCATTATATTTTCAAATGTAACAAAAGAGTATGCTATGACTAAAACAGTGAAAGAACGCATGCTTGTTTTTTTAACACGTGCTAAAAAAGTTAAGCGTTTTCGAGCTTTAAGTGATGTAAACTTCACAATCAAAAGTGGAGAAGTTGTTGGTTTAATTGGTCTAAATGGTTCAGGAAAAAGTACGATTGCAAATTTAATGATAGAAGCAACAGCACCAACAAAGGGGCGTGTGGAAGTTAATGGGAAACTAGAACTAATCGCTATTGGTGTGGGGCTAAGTAATGAGTTGACAGGAATTGAAAATATTAGGCAAAAATGTTTTATGATGGGCATGTCAAGAAAAGAAATTAAAGCCATCACACCTGATATTATTGAGTTCTCAGAGTTAGGTGATTTTATCAACCAACCGATCAAAAAATACTCAAGTGGTATGCGTGCAAAACTAGGGTTTTCAATATCGATTCAGACTTCACCCGATATTTTAGTTGTAGATGAGGCACTATCTGTTGGGGATAGGGCTTTTGCCGATAAATGTTTGAAAGTTATACAAGATTTGACGAAAACAGATAAAACAGTTGTTTTTGTGAGCCACTCAAACCAGCAAATAAAACAATTTTGTGACCATATTATTTGGCTGGATAGAGGTAAAATTATTGCAGATTCATACGATTTAGAGTATGTCTTAAAATCGTATGATACCTATGTTGAAAGTCGTAAAAAAGATATAGCAGCATTTCCAGTATATAAAAAAATAGCCGAACCAATACGAGAGCATGCTAAAAATATTGTAGTAGCGGCGACACAAGAACAAATAGCGTTAGTTGATAGTGGAATACTTGCAATATCTAAACGAAAAAATAGGAAGACAGTAAGAAAAGAAAAGCAACAAATGAGAGTATACTTCAGGGTTATATATGCATTATGCTTATCTCTGCTTGCTATGACTATTCTCATCATCACCATGATTTTAAGCTAAGATAAGTGAAAGAGGTAAATACAATGGAACAAACACGAAGGCAAAGAAAAAAACACGAGAGAAAAAAACGAATATGGATAAAAGGACTGCTCGCTATTTTAGTAATACTACTTGCTATAGGGGCAACACAAATACCAAAAATATTGAGCATCTTTTCTACATTTGACAACGTAGAACTAGAAACAGGATCGAAAATACCAAATACATTAGGACTCCTAATTCTTGGTATAGATAATGATGGTGGCGAGGATATCGAGGTAGGGCATACGGATTCTATTACCTATATTGCAGCCAATCTTGAAACGAAAAAAGCATATGCACTCCCAATTTACCGTGATGTACAAGTAAGTGTCAGCTGTGATGATGGACGAGATGAAAATATTAATCGAATTTATACCCAAAAGGGAATTGAGTGTTTATCACAAACAGTATCGGATTTTTTGGATTTACCAATAGATAATTATGCAATTCTAACAATGAATGGATTTGTCAATATTGTAAATGAGCTTGGTGGAATAGAGCTTACACCGGATGCAGATTTTTGTAGTAAATATGGATTGCTTTCTAAAAAAACAGAGTATTGCTTTACAAAAGGTGAGCAAAAAGAGATGCCTGCGGATGAAGCTATTGCATACATTCGTGATCGTGCAAACGGGAGCGGGGCACAAAGGGCAAATAGACAAGTTCAATTAATTCAGGCGATTAAAAATAAATGTTTGGACAATATGCTGATGTGCTACCAAAAAGCGTCACCTCATTTTAGTGGGGCATTTAAAACTAATATTGCTCCAGCAGATATAAACCAATTCACGGCAGTATTTGGGAAAGAATTTGAACTTGGGAAACTGGATGTTATTGAAGGAGTCAACGAGCAGACTGCAACAGGATGGACACAGTTTGTTGATGAAGAAGACAAGAAAACAAAAACAGCAATTATTCGGGATGAAATTTTTGAAGGTAAAACATAGGAAGAGGTAAAGGAATGAGCAAAAATATAAAAAAGTTTGGACAGTGCATAATAATAGTAGCATTACTTGCAGCATATACTCCAAGTAATTATATAAGTGGGCAGTCAGGGTCTCAAAATGAGAGTATAGTAGAGAATGAAATAATGAATAATGAGGAGATAACTCCAAAAACTGAAGAAATAATAGTAGAAAATGATTCAGTAGACCAAATGGAAATAGACAGTAGTTCTCTTATCCCGAGTATTTCAGCACAAGAGCAGCAATTGCTCAAAAAAATCCAGTCAGTGCAAAGCTTCTCAAATGAAAAAGAAGCACTCGATTTTTTAGAACCAGCAGAAGTCGAAAATGCATATATTGTCTTTCTAAAAGAGGAGACAAATATTTATAATTCAGCACTCGAAATATTCGAGGTATCAGATGGGAAAAGTGTGGCACAAAAATTAGATGCAATAGTTGTCCAAAAAGAAATATCTGAGCAAACGGATGCAGAGTTTATTGAAGCGTTGGAAAAACTAGAATCGGTATCATTTGCTGTTAGAAATACAGCAGTTGAAGTGGAAAACTTCACAGATGATATCCAAAAAGTGGAAGAATTTAATACCCAAAATCCACGAGAAGATATTATAAATCTTGCTAGCCCAAATGATCCATACTATAGCCAACAATGGGAAATGCAACAAATGAAAATGGATGAAGTATGGGATATTGCCACTGGAAAAGGTATTAAAGTTGGAATTTTTGATACTGGATTTGCAAGTAGTTATAGTGATGTGAATGGTATAGAATTTGACCGTGGAAGAATTTTGCCACTTGTTAATAAAGGGATAAATCACACTTGCTATGATAATCGTGAAGATAATCAGTATAGTAGCCGTTTTGGTGAACATGGAACAGAGGTCTTAAGTATTGCCGGGGGTGTGAAAAGGAACAACCAAATTGGAATGAGTGGTGTCGCAAGTGATGCAATATTCCAACCATATATAGCTGGATATAATTGCGCAGGAGGAAACTACTCACTACATACATCTAGCTTTTTGGCTGTATATGAACATGCAATCGAGACGAAAGTTGATATTATGAATATGAGCTTTGGTGGATCTAGTTATAATACAGCCCAGCAAGAAATTATAAAGCGGGCAGAAAAAGCGGGGATACTTTCGGTTGCAGCAAGAGGAAATGCTGGAGGGACAACTGCCTTTTATCCAGCATGCTATGCAGGTGTTATTGCCGTGGGCTCGATAAATACTGCAAATAAAAAATCGGGATTTTCAAGTTATAATGACTGTGGGAATAAGACGTATATTATGGCTTATGGGGAAAATATTTTGACATCTTATTTGACAAAATCAGATGAACTATTTTTATTAAGAACAAGTGGAACAAGCTTCTCGGCCCCAATTACATCGGGAATACTTGCGATTATGAAGTCAATTAATCCCGCATCAACACCAGCAGAATTAAAGCAAGTACTTTTTTCAACGGCAATAGATTTAGGAAGTAGTGGATACGACCAAGAATATGGCTATGGTGGGATAAATCCCCTGTTAGCCATTGAAAAAATGGAGCCTTATATAGTACGTGATGGAAAATTCACCTATTATCTGAATGATGATTTTACAATTAAGTATGCAACAGAGAAAAATACAGATAATACTGGGGTGAAAGCATATTATACTT
>BHER01000074.1 GCA_003864555.1 Erysipelotrichaceae bacterium
GTTATTGATATAGTAGAAAAGCAGATAGAAAATCAAGATCCTAAAATGACTGGGATGGCATATGGGCGTCTTAAAGAGTTAGGATACTCAGATAGTAATGCCAAAATTAAAATTGCTGCTATTCTCGTGGAAGAAATGTATGATTCCATGTTAACTGCAGAATTTGATTCCGAAAGCTATAATAATCGCTTGGGATTAGTAAAATAAAAAATCAAAAGAAATGAGGAATAGAAATGGTAAAAAAAATACCAATGAGAAGTGACGTAGCACTCGAAAATACATGGGATGTGCACACGATTTTTGAAAGTGATGCAAAATGGGAACAGGTTTTTGAAGTGCTAAAAACAGAAATACCACGTTTACAAAAGCAGGAGGGAGTGCTTTTAGAGCAGAGTGGAAATCTTGTGGATGCACTGAGGACACGTGATGAGCTGTTTCAAAAGCTCTCTCAGTTGTATGTCTATGCAAGCCTGCAACAGGATACCGATACTACCAATACACTATATCAGGGGATGAGTACACGTGCTGTTGGATTATACAGCCAAGCGGCAGCAAATTTCGCCTATTTTAATACGGAAATTATGGCAGCTGATGAGAATATTGTAAGAGCTTTTTTTAAAGAAGAGCCGTTGCTTACGGTGTATCAACATGAAATGGATGAATTATTGAAAGCTCGGGCGCATATTTTGAGTGATAAAGAAGAAGTCATGCTTGCACGCAGTAGTGAAATTTTCATGCAGGCGAGTAAAACATTTTCAGTTTTAAATAATGCTGATTTAACATTTCCAGAAATTATGGATGAAAAAGGCGAGCAAATTCAGGTATCACATGGTTTATATGGGAAATTATTAGAAAGCCCTGTGCGAAAGGTGCGAAAGGATGCTTTTAAAGCTGTGTATGGGACGTATAAAGGACTTATACATACTTTTGGGACAACACTTAGTGGCAGTATTAAAAAAGACAATTTTACTGCTGAGATGAGAGGATATGCAAGTGCCCGCGCGAAAGCAATGTTTGCAAATAATATTCCTGAATCAGTGTATGATGCACTAGTAGAGGCAATTAATGATCGATTACCACTACTACATCGCTATATTGCACTTCGCAAAAAAACACTGAAATTAGCAGAAATACGGATGTATGATTTATATGTGCCAATCGTTGAAAAAGTTGAGATGGCATTCACTTTTGAAGAAGCACAGCAAATCATATTAGAAGGCCTCGGAGTACTTGGTGAGGATTATCAGAATATTTTAAAAGAAGCTTTTGCTAAACGCTGGATTGACCATGTTGAAAATCAAGGAAAACGCAGTGGAGCATATTCATCAGGGACATATGGAACAAATCCTTTCATCCTAATGAACTGGCAAGATACGCTTGATAATGTCTATACCCTTGCCCATGAGCTTGGGCATAGTGTGCATAGTTACTATACGCGTGCAAACCAACCATTTGTCTATGGTGATTATTCAATTTTTTTAGCAGAGGTTGCTTCAACGACAAATGAGAATCTGCTAACAGATTATCTTTTGAAAAAATTTCAGGATAAAGCTATTCGTGCATATGTTATTAACCATTATCTTGATGGTGTAAAAGGGACAATATTCCGACAAACACAGTTTGCCGAATTCGAGCAACAGATGCATGAAGCGGATCAAAGTGGGAAAGCATTAACATCCGATTTCTTGTCGACAGCATACCTAGAACTTAATAAAAAATATTATGGAAACGATATGGTCTATGATGAAGAAATTGCATTCGAATGGGCAAGAATCCCGCATTTTTATTCAAATTTTTATGTGTATCAATATGCAACCGGATTTAGTGCAGCAGCAGCCCTATCAGCTAAAATATTGCGTGAGGGTGAGCAGGCAATCCAAGCATATACAGGGTTTTTAAAAGCAGGGTCATCAGAGTACCCAATTGATGTTTTGAAAAAAGCTGGTGTTGACATGACAAATAATCGAGCAACAATTGATGCATTAGCTATTTTTGAACAGCGTTTAGTTGAACTAGAAGCATTACTTGATGTCGTATAGGACATTAAGTAATACGTGTAAACTAATACTCGTCAATAGCTAAATTAAGCTGATTTTATAGAGCATGTAAAAAGTGAGAAACGACTTGTTTCTCACTTTTTTATTTTTTATTAAACTAAGGATAGCATGGTTATGTTTGGACCTCAATATCATCTCGTGTAGACCACCCGAGAACATCTTTTAAACGAAATAAAGAATAGTACTGCAGCATACTACATAAATAGATATTAAAAAGTGATACAAAAGGGGAGAAAATAAGCCATTGAAAGAAGCGCTGTTGGCGGGTGAGTTTCTGTTTTTTTAGAAATAGTACGCGGATTGTCCGAATATAAGATAATGCAATAAGATAGGCAAAAGCAGCCCAGGGGAACTCAAAAGAAATGAGTGGGTATATCAAAAAAACAAAAGGAATAATAACAAAGAAGAGGAAAGTTGAAATAAATTGTGAAAGAACAAGCCACCAGATTCTTCTTTTAATATTTTGATGTTGGATAACCCAAAGTCCTCCCCACCAAAATGATTTCCACCAACGAATGCGTTGCCGTGTGAGATGGAAAACATTCTCAGGCATAAGTGTGTAACCAACTGCACTTTCTTGATAGACTGTATGCCCATGCAAAGATGCAAATTGCGTAAGCATCCGATCATCGCCATAATTTGCTTTCTGACCGAAAACTTTTTGATTGAGATAATCATCAAGATGGAGTTCAAGCACTTTTTTACGATAAAATGCTAATCCTCCACAGCTCACACTAACTGAATTCCAACGGGAGAAGCAGGCACGACCATTTGTAAAAGAAGAAATAAAGCCAAGACCTAAAAGATTAGTCAGAAAATTATGATTATTATAATTTTGTAATAATCCTGCAACAGACATAACATATTCATCATTAAAGGGAATTAGCCCATTATGAATTGCCTCAAAATCGAGGACTGTATCACTATCAACCGTAATATAGACATCCGTTGTTTTAATAGTAGGTACGATAGCAATAGCCTGGGCATTCCGTTTCCCATTATTGGGAACATAGGTATATTGGATAGGAATATGAGGGTTCTGTATTTTCCAAGCACTAACAATATCCGCAACACAATTTTCCATTTTTGAGCCATCTTCAATAACATGGATTAATTTTGGTAAGAGCGTTTGAGCTGATATACTATCAAGGCATGAGCGGAAAATATGGGAATCTTCATTGTAAACCGGGATGATAAGCGTGGTATTAAAATTCTTTGGTGTCCCAATATATACTTTTGCAAAAATCGAAGAATAACTAAAAAATAACATATAGAAAAAAGATGCAACAATAGTTGGGAGTGTCCAGGCAAAACTATCACGGATATTAATTAAATGAAAATAGAAAAGCAGGACTATATATGAAAAAAAGATAAAGTGTATTAATTTTTCGTATGTAAGACTATCTTTCGCATAATCAAGTGAGAGGCTGCAACTTTCGTATGGAAACTGATCTAGCAATGTGTGCTGCCTATTTATGCGCACGGCGCCAAGAATAATTATTCCAATGAATGTGGCTGTAAAAATTGTTGCAATAATTGGCATAAAAACAACTCCTAAATTGAACGCTATTCCAAAACAAAAAAAGACTATACTTAAAGTGTATTACTAGTATTATAGAGGAAAGCGTTCCTAAATACAAATAAATTACTCATAAGAAATAGAGGGAAATGATAACTTAGCAAGGATAGGGTACTATGGTAAGTGGACCGCTAATGGGCCGCTTACCGATAAAGATGGTATGTCAAAAGACCAGTAGTCGTTTTAATAGGTGCATTTTTATGTGGATATGCTATAATTGAATAATAATTCTTACATATGGAGGGAAAAGAGTAAAATGCGAACGAAAATAGGGAAGCAAATGCTTACTAAAATTCAAAAAAGAAAAATATCGCCATTGCAGATGCTAGTGCTTGGGTATGCAACAGTCATCATTTTTGGTGCAAGTCTCCTTTTACTCCCTATCTCACGCTTAGGTGTGGAAGTGACATTTATTAATGCTCTTTTTACTGCTGTTTCTGCCGTTTGTGTAACAGGGCTTGTAGTCGTTGATACAGCAACCACATGGAGTCCTTTTGGACAGGTAGTCATTCTCCTGCTAATTCAAATTGGGGGGATTGGCATACTTGCTTTTATTACGAGTATTCAAATTGTGATGAAGCAGAAAATAAATTTGAAGCAACGCCTGCTAGTTAAGCAAGACATCAGTGGCTTTGATTTAAAAAAGATTGTCCTTTTTGTACGGCGTATTCTTATCTATACATTTGTAATTGAAGGAATAGCAGCAATTATCTTAGCAAGCCAGTTTATTCCAATCTACGGGGTATCAAAAGGTCTCTGGTTTGGGGTATTCCATGCAATATCTGCTTTTTGTAATGCTGGCTTTGATTTGATAGGTAATTTTCAAAGCCTGGTCCCTTTTCAATCAAACCCAATTATTTTATATACAGTTGCCACAACAATTATTCTTGGAGGACTAGGTTTTTTTGTTTACGTGGATATCACTGAGCGGAAAAAGAAATTTAGCTTCCACACAAAACTAGTCCTAACAACAACAATTATTTTACTTGTGGGAGGAACTATTTTAATTGGCTTATCAGAGTATGGAGGCCAAACACTTGCGGGTCTTTCACCTATAGATAAACTTAATAATATATTTTTTATGGCGGTAACACCAAGAACAGCAGGTTTTACAACAGTCGATCTTACACTTATGAATGGGACAACAAATATTACAACAATCATTTTAATGTTTATTGGAGGCTCACCGGGTTCAACTGCGGGGGGAATTAAAACCACAACTATTGCTGTTGTATTCATAAGCCTTTTTGCCGTAATTCGGCGACGTAAGGATGCGGAAGTATTTGAAAGACGCATCAATAATGAAACATTATTAATTGCACAGACAATCCTAACATTAAGCATGCTCATCGTTATGGCGAGTACAATTATTTTAACTTATACGGACAAACACTTCTCATTGCTTGCGATTGTTTTTGAAGTGGTATCTGCTTTTGGGACTGTTGGCTCAAGTCTTAATATGACGCCGGGCCTTAGTTTTATCGGGAAACTGATTATTATGATACTGATGTTTATTGGGCGTGTAGGTCCTCTAACATTTGCACTCTCAGTTATGAAAGAGACAAAAGGGAAAATTATCTTACCGGATGGTCGGGTCCTAATTGGGTAAAAAGCATAATACACAGTCTTGATTATGTAGAAAATGGTGCAACAGTATAACACAAAAATGGCAGGTTACCCGCCATTTTTGTACATATTAGAATAGTTCCCAAAAATATGTTGTAATATGTGAATTATAATCTCCAACAACTGTTGACAACGCTTACATTTTAGTGTTATACTTTAAACAAGTAGGATTGTTACCTTTTTTAAAGGGCAAAACCTTAAGGGCCACGT
>BHER01000075.1 GCA_003864555.1 Erysipelotrichaceae bacterium
GATTAATATTAAAGAGATTATTCATATTAGTATAAGAAAAGAATATATAATGAAGGATGATTGAGAAATGTCGCGAGGAATATTATTTGTCTTATCCGGGCCAAGTGGCGTTGGAAAAGGGACAGTTCGGGCGGAGTTGTTCTCACGTGCAAACCATAAGCTTGTGTATTCTGTTTCAGCAACTACACGTATAGCTCGAAAAGGTGAGGTAGAGGGTGTAGACTATTTTTTCAAAACACAGGAAGAATTTGAAAAAATGATTGCAAACCGAGCACTAATTGAATATGCTCAGTTTGTTGGCAATTACTATGGAACACCTCTTGATTATGTTGAAAAGATGCTGGATGAGGGGCAAGATGTGATCCTCGAAATTGAAGTGCAGGGTGCAACACAAGTTAAAAGACTATTACCTGAGGCTGTTTTCATATTTTTAGCACCACCAAGTTTGAAAGAATTAAGACGAAGACTAGTTGGTCGTGGAACAGAAGACACAGAGGTTATTAGTGGTAGAATTAATACCGCAATTCGAGAGCTATTTTTAATGTCTGAGTATGATTACACTGTTATTAATGATACGGTTGAGCAAGCGGCAGATAAAATTATTGCAATTATAAAAGCGGAACATTTACGAACAAAATATATTGAAAGTACTATTCGTGAAAGAATCATGGAAGAATTAGTATAATAAGGAGAATAAAAAATGTTGAAACCATCAATCGATGAATTATTAGAGGGAATCCAATCACGATTTGCATTAACAATTGTTGTAGCTAAAAGAGCAAGACAATTACAATTAACACCAAATGAATATACGATAGAAGAACCTGTTGGAATTGCAAACAATGAAGTTGCGATGGCTTTAGAGGAATTAAATGCAAAAGAACTTGAGTATTACTTAACGAGAACAGAATTAGAACATGCTCAAGAAAAAAAATTATTGGCACAACTTGAAATGCGTGCCCAGTTGGATGCTTTAGAAAATGAAAACGAGTAGCGAGTGGTACAATATATAACAAAATAGAAGGTAGTTTTTCGTAAGGGATGCTACTTTTTTTACTTAAAAAGAGAGGTGATTACATGGTAGCAGAAGTTATTGTTGATATTAAAGCGTATGCTGTGGACCGGGTTTTTGATTATATTATCCCGGCGCATCTTGAATTATCTGTTGGAATGCGCGTGCGTGTTCCTTTCGGCACACGCGTTATTGAAGGCTATGTCATTTTGATAAAAGAGCAAGCAGAAGTGCCGACAAGAAAATTAAAAGAAATAATTGAAGCAAGTAAAATTCAGTTTTTGAATGAAGAACTCATTTTGTTAGCAAAAGAATTCTCACAAAAAACCGGAAGTTTTCAAACATCTTTTTTACAAGCAATGCTACCAAAAGATATCACCAAACGCAAACCCAAAATGGAAATATATATTAGTGGTATTAAACCTGATATGATAGGTCCAAAAGCGAAGAAGCAACAAGAAGCAGCAAGTTTTCTTGCAACTGCAGAGCTACCTTTTTCAATGAAAACATTTAAAGCTACCTTTGGGGGGGCAACTATACTTGCAATGAAAAAAGTTGGGGCATTAGAGACAATTGAAATGAATGTAAATACCCAAATTATCCCCATGGTTATAAAACCAGGGACAGTAGAATTAAGAGCTGAGCAGTGTGAGGTCATTGAATGTATCGGAATTTTTCCTGATTTGAAACCAATATTACTTCAAGGTGTTACAGGATCAGGGAAAACGGAAGTATATTTAAACTTGATTGAAAAAGCAATAAAAGTTGGAAAAACAGCACTCCTGCTAGTACCCGAAATTGGTTTGACTCCTCAGATGATTACCCGTTTTGAAAACCGTTTTACACCCGATCGTATTGCAATTTTGCATAGTGGGTTAACGGGCATCCAACGATTTGAAATGTGGGCAAAAATCAAGGAAAAAAAAATAGATATTGTCGTGGGAACACGATCAGCCATTTTTGCACCACTTACTAATATTGGGATTATTATTGTGGATGAGGAACATGATACTTCCTATAAGCAAGATAATATGCCAACCTACCATGCGGTAGATATTGCGATTTGGCGGGCAAACTATCAGCAAGCTAAAATTTTACTTGCAAGTGCAACACCAAGTCTTGAAAGCTTTCTGCGTGCAGAAAAAGCAGTATATCATTATTTAACATTGCAACAACGGATTAATCAAGAACCACAAGTTGAAATTATTGATATGCGCAAGCAGATAGGGAATCCACGGTTTCGCTATTTTTCACAGCCACTTGTAGAAGCAATTGAGGGAGCTCTTGCACGCAAAGAGCAGATTATGGTTTTACTTAATCGCCGTGGATATGCGCCAACTGTCCAATGCCACGCATGTGGTAAAACACCCGAATGTCCAAACTGCGACACAACACTTAACTACCACAAAAATGGTCAAAAACTTGTCTGCCACTACTGTCAGTATACACAAGCTTTTGAACGTCTTTGTCCAAGTTGTGGTGCAGAACAAAAGCTTGAGGGTGTTGGAATTCAAAAAATTGAAGAGCAAGCGCAAGAACTTTTCCCCTCTGCCCGTATTATGCGTGTAGATAAGGATTTAGTAAAGAAATATGAGGACTATGGGACTTTTTATGATACATTTTTAGCAGGTGGTGCTGATATGATGATTGGTACACAGATGATAACTAAAGGTTTTGATTTTCCAAATGTTACAGTTGTCGGGGTTCTAGAAACAGACCAATCCCTGCATATGCCAGATTTTAGAGCACGGGAAAAGACGTATCAACTCCTTCGACAAGTCGTAGGACGAGCTGGGAGAAGTAAGAAAATTGGGTATGCTTTTGTCCAAACATATGATGCCGATCATCCACTCTTTGCGGAAATTAAAAAAGATAATTTCAGAGAATTTGCCCTTGCAGAATTAGAGCAAAGAAAAGTATTCAAGCATCCGCCCTATTGGCATTTAAGTGATATTATTGTTGTATCAGAGAACCAGCATGAAGCATCGCACTGTATTAATTTTATGTATAACCAGCTATGTAAACTATCCGAGCATGCGACAATTTATCCCCCCGCTAGTACTTTTATTGGCCGGGTGAATAATAAGTATTATTACCATATACTGCTAAAATACAAAAATTCAGAGCTTATTTTAAAAAATGTGCAAAAACTCTTAGCACATATGATGAAAAAAAATCCAAAAGTATATACTTATATCCAAGTAAACCCTTATAATTTTTTATAAAAAAGGAATGAAACAGAATGGCAAAAAAAAGAATAATATTCATGGGAACGCCACGCTTTGCAGCATATATATTAGAACAACTCCTTGAGTCCAAGCAAGACTATTTTGAGATAGTTGCAGTAATAAGCCAACCAGACAAGCGAGTTGGACGCAAAAGGGAACTGATGCCAACGGAAGTGAAAGTTGTTGCAGTTTCCTATAATTTACCAATACTACAACCGGATAAAATTGGGGAAGCTTATGCAGAAATTGCGGCCTTTAAACCAGATTTACTTATAACTGCTGCCTATGGTCAACTAGTACCAGAAAATATTCTAAATCTCCCAACATTTCGCTGTATCAATGTCCATGGCTCACTTTTACCACTGTATCGCGGAGGAGCACCAATCCATTATGCCTTGTTAAATGGTGATAAAAAAACAGGAATCACGATTATGTATATGGAGAAAAAATTAGATGCTGGTGCAATGCTTTGTCAAAAATCATTGCCAATTGATCGCCGGGATACGCTCGAAACGCTTTTTGAAAAAATGCAAAAGTTTGGAGCAGAAGTTTTACTAAATATGCTTCCAAGTTTTTTTGCAGGTGCATTAAATGCTATTGCACAAAATGAGGCAGAGGTAAGCTATGCCCCGAATATTACACGCACACAGCAGAAAATTGATTGGTCACAAAAAAGTGAAGAAATATTTAATCATGTACGGGCATTTAACCCAATGCCTGCAACCTTTACGATAATAAATGATGTGAGTGTAAAAATATTTGCAGTTGAGATAGTAGAAAATCAGCATAGTATACTAGAGCCTGGAACAGTTATATTCGCAGAAAAAGCTGTCTGCTATATCAAAACTGGTGATGGTGTTATTGCGGTAACAGATTTACAAATTAGTGGTAAAAAACGCCAAAATATTCAAGAAGTAATGCAAGGTGTCGGGAAAACACTATTAAAAGAAGGAGGCAAATTTGAGTAATATGGGAAAAAACATACGAGCAATTGCAACGGCAATTATTTTTGAAACTCGCTATAACAAGGGGTATATCAATAAACAACTACAGGAAGTAAAATGTGAGAAGCAAAGTGATATGGCATTTTTAACACAACTCGTTTACGGGACAATCAAAGAATTTGAGTTGCTTGAGCATATTTTAGAGAAAAATGGAGAACTTAAAAAAACGAAAAGAATTGTACGTGTAATTCTTGTACTTTCATTATATCAAGCATTTTTTCTAAATCGGATTCCAGAATATGCTATTATTAATGATGCAGTTGAGATTACAAAGAAAAAAAGTAATGCATTTGCTGCAACATTTGTAAATGCAACATTGCGTAAAATACTTACAGATAACCCCGATCGAATTATTCCTGAATTTTTGGAGCAGACACCTGAAAATTTAGCGATAACTTTTAGTGAACCAGTATGGCTTACGAAGATGCTGAATGCTCAGTATGGCTATGAAAACACAAAGAAATTCTATAGTTGGGCTCATGAAAAAAATCGACTTTTTGTGCGGGTGAATAAATTAAAAGGTAAAAAAGCTGCACTCCTTGCGTATGATGGTTTCTCAGAAGTTCCTAATTCGGAGGCATTGCTCTATACTGAGGGGAATATTGGTGAAACAGCAGCCTACAAAGCTGGCTGGATAACAGTACAAAACCCTTCAAGCCAATTAGTAGCACCACTACTTGATCCACAACCTACTGATGTTATTTGGGATATCTGTGCAGCACCTGGGGGAAAAACTTTACATATTGCAGAGTTAACTCAGAATAAGGCAAGCATTTTTGCAACAGACTTATACCCTAACCGGGTAGCACAAATGGAAAAAAATTTAGAACGCCATGGAATAACCTCAGTAAAAACAGCTGCACTGGATGCTCTCGAGTATAAATCTGAGCAGAAATTTAATAAAATTTTATTAGATGCACCATGTAGTGGGCTTGGAGGTATTCGCCAAAAACCTGAGATAAAATACCAACTCACACCCGAAACACTGGACACGCTTGTTATTTTACAACGTGAACTTTTAAAGATAGCTTGGGAAAATTTAAGTGATTTTGGTATACTGGTTTATAGTACTTGTACAATAAACAAAAAAGAAAATGAAAAGCAAATAGCAAGTTTCCTAAAAAGTTATCCAGAGGCCAAGCTTTTAGAATCACGAACAATATTTGATGAGATGGCGGATGGATATACTG
>BHER01000076.1 GCA_003864555.1 Erysipelotrichaceae bacterium
ATCTTATATATGGCAATATTATCTTCTTTCACTCTTCAATTTGAAGCTATCTCCGTTGAAGTGCTAGCTTCAAAAAAAGGCCTATGTGTAACTTATATTAAAATCTATGAAATTTATTTCACAAAAACAGCCTGCTCCTGCACTACAACATTGGAGTTGAGTGATGAAATAACGGGGCAATTTTTGGCAATATTTTCTAGTAACTTTGTTGCTTCCGCTTGCTGTTGCTCTGCTATAACCAGGTAGAAAACGACTTCAATTTTACTTATTGGCTCTGCCCGTTTTTCCGCGTCCCGTTCATACGAAACGAGGACTTTTTCTATGGTATATGCAATCCCAACTTTCTCAAGGAGCGCTTGATACACATATGCACTACAACCTCCAACGCTTGCTGCTATCATTTCAACTGGTGAGTAGCCAAGCTCTTTTGTTAATAACCAGTTCCCCGATTTGTGTATAAGTTCGATTCCATTTTTACCTACGATTAATTCCATTTTAATTCCTACTTTCTCTTTTTTTTAAAAAAATCCTTTTTTACTTTGTGCTCGCATCAAAACCTTGTGCTTCAATTGCCTCTATAATTTGAGTTGGCGTTATATCCATACTACAAATTACCTCTACGCTTTTATTTGCAAGACTCACATCTACGCTCCTAACCCCGATAATTTCCCCGAGGGCATCATGGATGCTTGCCTCACAGTGTTTACAACTCATACCGCTAACATTAAATGTCATTTGATTTGTTTCCATACTATCCATTCCTTTCAATTTTACTATATCGTTAATTTTACTTTTTTTAGTCGGAGTGCATTTGCAAGCACCGACACCGAGCTACATGCCATCGCAGTTGCAGCAACAACTGGATTAAGTAACGGTCCACCGAAAAGATAGAGCAATCCTGCTGCAATTGGAATACCTAAAATATTATAAGAAAATGCCCAAAAGAGATTCTGCTTGATATTTTTAATTGTTGCATTGCTTAATACAATTGCACGCGTTACATCCTGCAAATCACTTTTCATCAACACAATATCTGCTGATTCTAATGCAACATCAGTCCCTGTCCCAATAGCAATACCAACATCCGCTGTTGCAAGAGCGGGAGCATCATTGATACCATCACCAACCATCGCAACAATTTTGCCTTCTTTTTGGAGTCTACTTACCTCTTTTGCTTTATCCTCCGGGAGGACATCCGCAATCACATTGGTAATCCCAACTTCTGCTGCAATTGCTTTAGCGGTATTCAAATTATCGCCAGTTATCATATATAACTCAAGTCCTCGGGATTGCAAGCTTGCAATCGCCTTTTTACTGCTTGGACGAATAACATCCGCCACTGCAACAAGCCCTGCAAACACACCAGAAACGGCGACATACATTGGTGTTTTTCCTAAGGTTGCAAGCGTGTTTGCCTGCGCCTCAAAGCCTCTAAAATCAATAGTATTTTTTGACATCAGCAATGCATTCCCAACGAGAATTTCACCCTCACTACTCTGCACACAAATACCAAGACCTGGGAGTGCTGTGAATTCTTTAATCGCAAGTAACCCAATATCCTGATCACGTGCAGCATTTACTATTGCCTCCCCTAACGGATGTTCTGAACTTGCCTCGGCACTTGCAACAAGCGTAAGTAGCCTTTTTTCAGAAAAAGACTGTGTTGGCAAGATATCAGTCACGGCTGGTTTCCCTGCTGTGATTGTTCCCGTCTTATCAAAAATGATGGCTGTAATTTCTTGTGCACGCTCAACTGCTGCACCACTTTTGAAAAGAATTCCATTTTCAGCACCAAGGCCTGTTCCAACCATAATGGCAGTGGGTGTTGCAAGACCCAAAGCACAAGGGCAGGCAATAACGAGGACTGAAATAAAAATCCGGAGGGCAAAGGCAAAATCACCTGTCCCAAAATACCAACCGATACCACTTATAATCGCAATCACACAGACAATTGGCACGAAGTACCCTGATACAATATCAGCAAGTTTTGCAATTGGGGCTTTTGTTGCTTGCGCATCTTCGACAAGTCTAATAATTTGTGCAAGGGCAGTATTTTCTCCCACTTGTGTTGCCTCAATATGAATACTCCCATTTTTATTAAGTGTTGCAGCATACACTGCATCCGCTATTTTTTTCGAAACGGGCATACTCTCTCCCGTGAGCATTGCCTCATCAATGAGTGTTTTCCCCTGAATTACTCGGCCATCAACTGGGATTTTCTCTCCTGGTTTTACGACGACTACTTGTCCAACGCAAACTTCAGCGATTGGCACCTCAATCATAACACCATTTTCTAATACTGTGGCACTTTTTGGTGCAAGTTCGAGTAGTTTTTTAATTGCTTGGGAAGTCTTAGCCTTTGAGCGTTGTTCGAGAAAACGACCAAGAAGAATTAATGTAATAATAATTCCTGCGGTTTCATAGTAAAGTCCTTCCATGGCAGCCATATGTGAACCACCGATAATTTCAAAAGTCGAATAGAGACTGTATGCAACGGCAGCACTGGTTCCAATTGCAATTAAGCTATCCATATTGGGGCTGCCTTTAAATAATGATTTGAACCCGATAAGATAAAACTCATAACCCACGCAGAGAATTGGAATTGTCAAAGCAAGTTCAACGAGTGCATAGCGAAGTGGTTCATGGTGTGGATCTAAATATGCTGGAAATGGTAAACTGATAAACTCAATCATCGGTGCCATCGCAATGTAGAAAAGCGGAATGGCAAATATAAGAGCAATCATAAGTTTTATTTTTAGTGTCTGTGGCTTCTCATTCTTATGCGTGCTTCCCTCTGATTTGACTGCTTTGAAACCAATAGCTTCAACTTTTTTACAGATTGTGGTTGCATCAAGTATTGTATCATCATACTCCACCTGCATCTTCTCAGAGATTAAATTGACGACAACACGCTCAACGCCTGCCATTTTCCCCACTACTTTTTCAATCCGGCCACTACATGTGGCACAGGTCATCCCTTCGATTTCAAATATTTCTCTCATTCTCTTTTCCTGCTTTCTTTTGGACTTATTCTTGACTTTTTGAAACTACACTTGTAAACTTATACCTATATAATACAGCACTTTTGCTATTTTGGAGGAATTACCATGGAAAAATCTGCATCTTTTCATATTACCACTGCCGAGTGGCAAATCATGCGGGCAATCTGGAGCAATGAGCATGCAAGTGCAACACTCATTTTCTCCATCCTCGAGCCGAAATTCCACTGGAAACTCTCAACCATCAAAACCCTCTTACACCGCCTCGTCGAAAAAAATATCATCCGCGCTACCAAAGAGGGTAAGCACTTTGTCTACGATACAATCTTTAGTGAACGTGCCTGTGAGCTTGCATGCTATCAGCAATTACTCACCAAAACCTGTAGCACTAAAATTGGCGCTATCTTGAATGCGCTGCTTGAGCAAAACACGCTTTCTTTTGATGATGTCGACTGTATTGAAAAAACGCTTGCGCGCAAACGCAGTAATGGGATGCTAGTTGAAAAAATTGTCTGTAATTGCCTCCCTGGTCTTTGCACCTGTGCTAATCACTTAACTTCCTAAATAATCGTTTACATTTGTAGACTATAAACTAATTTTACCGTTGTTCAGCATTTTTGTCAAGTTTTTTAGCCTAAAAGCGAATATTATATAAAAAAAAGAACGTTATCAAACGTTCTTTTTTTTCACTGATATCTTTATGCCCTCATATTATCAAATCACCACGGCATTGAAATATTGCACATTGGCTGCTTTGAGTTCATATGTATCAAAAGATATCGATGCTATTTTCTGAATGGCTTAAAGTTTTTTGTCTTCTTCTTTATAGAAGAGTGCAGTAAACACAAATCCTAAAATGAATGATACAACCATTGCAATAATGGCACCATAGAATCCAGCATCAAGTCCAGCAGGATTAATAACTCCAGGTAATGCTAGAATTCCAAGTCCTGCTTGCACATAAGATAATGTACCTGCAAAACCAATTATTCCGCCTCCGATTGCTGCTGCAATACAACTAATAATGAATGGTTTTACACGTGGTAGTGTAACACCATAAATTGCTGGTTCAGTAATCCCGAAAATTCCACTAATAAATGCTGAAATTCCCAAACCTTTTTCTTCTGCTGATTTCATTTTCAAAATAAGTGCTAGTACTACACCAATTTGAGCAAATGATGCACCAAGCATTGGTGAGAGAATTGGATCATATCCTAGTGTTGCAATATTCGTAATATACAGTGGAATAAGACCCCAATGTAATCCAAACATTACAAATACTTGCCAAAATCCACCCATGAAAATTCCGTAGATAACTGGACTTGCTGTATAAATTGCAATTGATGCACTTCCAAGTAGTTGACCTGCCCATGTTGCGATAGGTCCAATAATAATATATGTTAATGGCACCATAACACCCATTGTCACCATTGGTACAACAAATGATTTAATTACAGCAGGTGTGATTTTTCCAACAGCTTTTTCAATTTTCACTGCAAAATATGAAGCAGTAATGATTGGAATAACTGATGATGAGTATTCCATTAAAATAACTGGAATTCCAAAGAATGTGACATGTACAGGCGATTCAATTATCGTCCCTGCGAAGAGCACATAAAGTGGGTCACCTGATTTTAGTCCAGAAATTGCTGGATAAAGAAGTGATGCTCCTAAAATCATCCCAATCAGTGGGCTTCCACCAAATTTCTTACTCGCTGAGTATCCTAAAACTACTGGTAGGAAGAAGAAGAGTGCATCTCCTGCTGCAAAAAGCATCTGATAGCCTCCGCTTGTCGGTGACATCCAATTGAGTGCAACTGCAAGTGCAAGTAATCCTTTGATCATCCCGCTTCCTGCCATAACCCCGAGAATTGGTTGGAAAATTCCTGAAACAGAATCAACAAAGACATTGAAAAGGTTTCCATCTTTTGGTGCATCATCCGGTACTTCGCCACCACCATTTAGTCCGCTAATTTTAATTATTTGTGCATAGACATCCGGTACATGATTCCCGATAACCACCTGATATTGACCTCCGCTTTCAACGACTGTTACAACACCTTTAGTCGCTTTTAGACCCGCTGTATCCGCCTTAGATGTATCTTTCAATTTAAATCGGAGACGCGTCATACAGTGTACTACAGAGTAAATATTATCTTCCCCTCCGACTTTCTCAAGTATTACTGCTGCTATTTCTTCATATTTCATAACTCATAACTCCTTCTAATAAGGCGTCCCACTGGGTATAAAAAAAACCACTTTCAAGATAATATTAAAAATATCATCTGAAAATGGTTTTGCCCACAAGAGGTAACAATCCTTTATTCCTTAATAATACCACGGAAGTAAACCGTTTACAAG
>BHER01000077.1 GCA_003864555.1 Erysipelotrichaceae bacterium
ATATAATATTTGACCACTATCTGCATTCATTAAAAAAGATGCTTTAGAATCAATATATGGAATTTCCGATTTAAGAAAAAGTCGCTCTTTCTCTCCAAGTAATTCACTAATTGTTGATGGTATTGGTACAGTCGTCTCTTTTTTTGCTTCCAAAGTAGATGGAAATGAGGTTATAAGTAAAAGTGCTAATACAAAAAACTTCATTTTTTTCAATTTATCTCATTCCTAACGCAAAAGATAAAAAGCGGAATATTATTCCCCTTTTTATCTTTTATTTTTTTATTTTTCAACTATTTCATCTGCTATTTCATCAAAAACTTCTTCATCCCCACGCGGAACAAGTGATACCGTCATAGCCCGTTGTTCTTCATTTAAACGGATTAATCGCACCCCTTGTGTTGCTCTACCTGATTGTGAAATTTGTTCAATTGGAAGTCTAATAATTATTCCTTCATTTGTAATGATGAATAAATCTTGTTTAACTGACTCATCAATTGCACGCACTCCAATTAGTTGGCCATTTTTCGATGTAGTACTTATTGTTTTAGTTCCTTTTCCACCTCGGGTTTGTAAACGATACTCTTCAATATTTGTCCGCTTACCATAACCAAATTCCGTAATTGCTAGCAATTCAGTTGTTCCTTGAGTACTTGTAAGTCCTACAAGATTATGTTCTTCTGGAATTCTCATTCCCCGTACTCCTGCAGCACTTCTTCCCATTTCACGAATGGTACTTTCCTCAAAGCGGATTGCTTTTCCTTCACTCGATGCAAGAATGATTTCCTCTGTTCCTGATGTTCTCCGAACACCAAGTACCTCATCATCATCTTTTAATGAAAGTGCAATTTTACCACTTGATCGAATACGTTCAAATTCTGAAAGTTTTGTTCGTTTTACGACACCTTTTTTGGTTGCAAAGAATAAGTATTCATCCGTATCAAAGGCAACAATTGGAATAATAGTATTAATATACTCATCATTTTCCATTGGTAAAAGATTGACCACTGGTATTCCTTTTGCAGTACGTCCAAATTCTGGAATCCGATACCCCTTCATACGATACACTTTCCCTTTATTCGTAAAGAATAAGAGGTAATTATGTGTACTTGTTGTAAGTAAGTATTCCACAAAATCTTCTTCTTTTGTCTTCATACCTTTGATCCCTTTACCACCACGGTTTTGTACTTTATAGGTATCCACATTTAAACGCTTAATATACCCTTTATTTGTTACTGTGATAATAATTTCTTCTTGCGGTATTAAATCTTCATCATCAATATCCCCAATTGCACCATCAATAATTTCAGAACGTCTTTCATCTCCAAATTTATCAGATATTGTTTGAAGTTCTTCTTTAATTATTCCCAAAATTCTTTGATCATCTGCTAAAATAGCACGATACTCTGAAATTTGTGCTAATAATTCATTGAGTTCTGATAATATTTTATCGCCTTCAAGTTTTGTAATTTGTTTAAGACGCATATCCAAAATTGCTTGTGCCTGTACTTCTGTTAAAGCATATCGAGCAATAAGATTTTCTTTTGGTTTTCCATCATAACGGATAATTTTAATAATTTCATCAATATTATCAAGCGCTATTTTTAGTCCTTCTAAAATATGTGCACGGTCTTCTGCCTTTTTTAATTCAAATTTTGTTCGACGGAAAACTACTTCTTGCTGATGCTTAATATAATGTTCAATTACTTCTTTAATTGTTAAAATAATTGGACGACCATCAACTAGTGCTAACATATTAACTCCAAATGTTGATTGCAATGCTGTATGTTTGAAAAGGTTATTTACCACTACTTCTGCTGTTGCATCACGTGCTAGCTCAATAACAACACGAATACCAATACGATTTGATTCATCCCGTAAATCAGTAATACCTTCAAGTTTTTTCTCCCGCACAAGCTCAGCAATTTTTTCAACTAGTCTTGCTTTATTTACTTGATATGGAATTTCGGTAACAATAATCCGTTTCTTTCCATTTTTCATTTCTTCTATATTCGTTTTTGCACGCATAATAATAGAACCACGGCCTGTTGTATATGCATTTCTAATACCTGAACGCCCTAAAATAAGTGCTCCAGTTGGAAAATCTGGTCCTGTGATATGATCCATTAACTCCATAATAGTAATTTCTGGATTATCAATGATTGCAAGTGTCCCACTGATTACTTCTCTTAAGTTATGCGTTGGAATATTTGTTGTCATTCCGACTGCTATTCCCATAGAACCATTGACAAGTAAGTTTGGAAAACGTGCTGGTAATACTTGTGGCTCTCTCTCTGATCCATCATAGTTATCAACAAAATTAACCGTATTTTTATTAATATCACGAAGAAGTTCCATTGATATTTTACTCATACGTGCTTCTGTGTACCGCATTGCTGCAGCACCATCACCATCAATTGAACCAAAGTTTCCATGTCCATCAACAAGCATATTTCTGATACTAAACTCCTGTGCCATCCGTACCATTGTTCCATAAACAGCAGAATCTCCATGAGGATGATATTTACCAATTACTTCCCCAACGATACGAGCAGATTTTTTATACGCTTTACCAGCATGCATCCCTAGGTCATTCATTGCATATAATATTCTACGATGTACTGGTTTTAACCCATCTCTTACATCTGGTAATGCTCTTGATACGATTACACTCATTGAGTAATCCAAAAATGATGTTTTCATCTCTTTTGTTAAACTAATTGGTATAATTGACTCTTTTTTCCTTATATCCTCACTCACAAAATTCACCTCTATTTTCATTTTTTTTCAGTCATGCTAAAAGTCTAGATTTTTAACGTATTGTGCATTGGCTTGAATGAATTCTTTCCTTGGTTCAACTTCTTCACCCATAAGCATTGTAAATACTTCATCCGCTTCCATTGCATCTTCAACAGTTACTTGGAGGAGTGTTCTTACAGATGGATCCATTGTTGTTTCCCAAAGTTGATCCGGATTCATCTCTCCAAGACCTTTATACCGTTGAATATCGTATTTTGCACCTTCTTCAAATGTTGCAAGCAGGGTTTCTAGTTCTTTATCTGAATAGACATATTCAATTTTCTTCCCTTGTTGAATTTTAAATAATGGTGGTTGCGCAATATAAACATATCCATTCACAACAAGTGGTAGCATATGTCTGTACAAGAATGTTAATAGCAATGTTCGAATATGTGCACCATCAACATCGGCATCGGTCATGATAACAAATTTATGATATCGTAATTTTGCTTCATTATAGCCCTCTCCGATACCACAACCAAGTGCTGTTATCATTGAGCGAATTTCTGTGTTTGCAAAAACACGATCAATCCGTGCTTTCTCAACATTAATAATTTTCCCTCTCAATGGTAAGATTGCTTGGAAATGGCGATCGCGACCAAGTTTTGCAGAGCCTCCGGCTGAATCCCCTTCGACTACGTATAATTCACATTCTTCTGCATGCTTAGATGCACAATCTGCAAGTTTTCCTGGTAATGCTGAAACTTCCAATGCACTTTTTCTTCTTGTCAATTCCCGCGCTTTTTTCGCAGCAACACGTGCACGTGCAGCCATCAATGCTTTTTCAATAACAATTTGAGCAATTTGGGGATTTTCCATCATAAATTCATTGAATTTTTCTGAAAAAATTCTATCAACAATCAAGCGAACCTCACTATTTCCAAGTTTTGTCTTTGTTTGTCCTTCAAATTGTGGATCAGGATGCTTAATTGAAATAATTGCAACCATACCTTCACGCACATCATCACCAGTAAGTGATTCCTCACCTTTTAGCATATTCATTTTTGTAGCATACGCATTAATAACACGTGTTAGAGCTCGTTTAAATCCATCTTCATGTGTTCCACCTTCATGTGTACTAATATTATTAGTAAATGAGTAGATATTTGATGCGTATCCACTATTATATTGCATAGCAATTTCTGCGATAATATCATCTTTTTCACCTTCAACATAGATAACTTCTTCATGAATTGGCTCTTTAGCACGATTGAGGTAGCTTACATATTCTTTGATTCCACCTTCATAGTAGAATACTTCTTTTTTATCAATACGCTTGTCAATTAATGTTAATGTTAATCCTTTATTCAAAAAGGCAAGCTCGCGTACACGACTACGTAAAATATCGTATTCATATACGATGGTTTCCGTAAAAATTGTCTCATCCGGCCAAAATTGAATGATAGTTCCATTTTCAGTTGTATCACCAATAATATCAAGATCTGTCATGATTTCGCCATACTCAAATCTTTGCTGATATATCTTACCATTTTTATTTACTGTGGCAATAAGCACCTTTGACAAGGCATTTACAACAGATGCACCAACACCATGTAATCCTCCTGAGACTTTATATCCGCCACCACCGAATTTTCCTCCTGCATGGAGAACTGTTAGAATTGTTTCAACAGCTGGTCTACCAGTTTTTTCCATGATGTCAACTGGGATTCCACGGCCATTATCGGTAACACGAATTGAATTGTCTATTTCCATTTCTATTGTAATCTCATTACAGTATCCTGCTAGAGCTTCATCAATTGAATTATCAACAATTTCCCAAACAAGATGATGTAATCCTCTTCCTGATGTTGATCCAATATACATCCCTGGGCGTTTTCTAACTGCCTCGAGTCCTTCTAGTACTTGGATATTATCAGCTGTGTAATTCTGGTTATCATTTGCCATTAATAGTCACCTAACCTTTCAATTTTGCCATTTTCGACTTCGTATAGCTCAAATTCATTTTGAATTTTATCCATAATATCAGTAACAGATGTCGTTGTTAAAAAAATCTGCATATCTGATTTAAATGATGAAAGCAACTGAATTTTTCTTGATTCATCCAACTCGCTCATCACATCATCTAAAATTAAAATGGGGTATTCACCGATTGTCTCATACATATATTCGACAAGTGCAATGATAAGTGTTAAAACAATTGTCCTTTGTTGCCCCTGTGAACCATATTGTCGTGCATCTCTATCATTGATTTCAAAAAGTAAATCATCTTTTTGAATACCATAGAGCGAACCAAAATTACGAATTTCACGTTCAGAACGCTCCTCTAAAAATGCAAATATCTCCGCTTGTGAGCTTATATCTGAAAATCGTGTGATATATTCAAAATTAAGCTCTTCCGCTGCTCCAACAATCGTTTTAAAGACATGCTCGACAAATGGTTTGAATTTTTCAATAAAAAATTTTCTTTTTTCAACAAGGATTTCTAAAAATTCTGCTAATTTAAAATTATAAATTTCTAATAATTTTCGATCAGCATGCTGCTTTTTTAAAATTGCATTTTTTTGCTTGAGTAAACGATTATAG
>BHER01000078.1 GCA_003864555.1 Erysipelotrichaceae bacterium
TCCTAGAGTGGAGTATTTTATCTTTTTTTCTCCTTATGGCTTTATTAGAAAAAATCTATTTTCAAAGCACGCTTTTTTTTTATACTGGACTCATTTTTTTTCTCTTATCATATCGGCCACAGCATCAAAACTATAATGTAGGAGGACTTGTAAAGCGCTTATTTAAATATTATGTTTGGGAGAAACAAAAATACTGAGAGAAAGAATGCAATGCTAGGAATCCAATTTAAAAGATATGAGAGTCTTTTTTGGGAGCAGGGAAGAAAAAGTAGCGGAATATTGGTTGCAAAGAGTAATCTTACAATAGTAAAAGTAGGAAAAGAGCTAGCTTTTTTAGCAGATTGGCTACTTGCGAAGCCTATATGGGAACGCATGTTGATAGAAAAGCAACCTCATATTTTAAAAAACTGCATTCAAACAACGAGCGGAGTTGATTCTTTTTTAGAAATACTTGAGGTCGCAACGATAAAAAATCTAGAGAATCTAGTGAAGTATTTGATGCAAACGGATGGAATCGAAGTTAAATTTTTTTTTGAAGCAATTGCATTAACCGATTTACAAAAAAAAATAGATGCAGTATTACGATACTACCAATCTAGCAAAAATTTGGGTGTAAGTAATCTACAGACAATTGAATACGATACAATAATTGATGCAACATGTGAACGCCTGATTGCGTATTTTAAAGATCCTGACATTCTATATTCTTGTAGAATTATTCTTAAAATTCATGCAAATGATAGCAAAACGATGTATGAAATACGGCATGAAATACTGGAGTATGCACGCTATAATAATAGTGTGGTGGATGAACATGAATTTAATCAAAAACAAATATACGAAAACTTTTATCTGAAAATGAAGCTCAAGCCCAACCACAAATTATTCATCCTCTCACGCGAAGCCCTCATTGCAAGTATTCCTCTTGGGAAACAAGGACTTCTCGAAGACTTGGGTATACAGCTTGGTAATAGCAAATCTGGGCAAGCAGTCATTTTGGATATTTGGCGTAAAAGCCCCGAAAGAGCGAATAGTAATTTTTTAATTATTGGGCAATCGGGACAAGGAAAGTCAACGCTACTCAAAAAAATAATGGAAACATATAAAGAACAGCAACTATTTTTAATTGATCCAGAAGGAGAATATAATCTTGAAAATATGGGGGAGACATTCAAAAAAAGCATTAAAATTGGTGATCTTATTCTGCCTCACATGCAAAAAGAAGATGAGCTTGAGGAAGTATGCTCTTTCTATACGCACCATTTTTCACTAAAAACAGAGAGTATATATGCAGTTCAGCAAGAATTCAAAATACACTTAGAAAAGTATATTGCAATGAATAAATATGGGATTGAAGGGTTTATAAACCATATCAAAAAAGAGGGGATAAAACTCCCCCCTGCATGTGATTACTATCTCAAAGATTTAGAAAAAAGATTAAAAATTAGACTGCCGGAGCAGCAGAATAATAGGTGGCAACACCACCATTTTGTGATAAAAGATATTATGGATTGCCACCCAAAGCAGATACGTTTAGTATTATTTGAACTTTTACATGCCATGTGGATGCAAGCAAAATCGGATAAAAGTCGACGGAAGCTTTTCCTTATAGATGAGAGTTATCTTTTTTTTGGTCGGGAAAATTATGAATGTGTTGAGTTGCTACGAAGCATCATGAAAAGGGCCCGAAAATACCAGATAGCTGTCGGGTTTATAACACAAAATATTAAAGATTTTGATGATAAAAAAATGCAACATCTCCTCAAACCAATTTTTGATGGAGCCTGCTACAAATTTATTTTTTATCAAAGTGAAGAAGATTTACAACTTTTGAAAGGCATCACATGGATTGGAGAGGAGGGCATAAAGCGAATAAGCCAACTAGAAGTTGGATCCTGTATGGTAAATATTGGAAGGAAGTATGGATATGTTAAAGTTATGCAAAATACCGATGCTTGTAGTACTAGTAGTGATACTAAGCAGTTCTAATTGGATGCAACTTAAGGCATATACCCACGTCTTAAAATATCAGATACAGTGCGATAAAAAGAGTAGCCATCTCTATTTTTGTGGAGACATGCAACCAAAAGAGCCCAAAAAGCTGCAGGCAATGATGTATCCCCCAATAGTTAAACCAATTTATACAACACTAGCACATCAATATCCCGATATAGCAATAAAGCACCGTGGCATCGATATAATTGGGACAAAAGAGGTGCTATCTGCATTATCTGGTGTTGTTGTTGAGAGTTGCAGCTCTTTTTGTATATCAGACTACGGGCGGTATATTATCATAAGCCACGAAAATGGCTACTATACTGTTTATGGACATTTATCTCAAGTTTTTGTCAAAAATGGACAGCAGATTGTGCGAAATACAAGAGAAGAAGGGACACTTTTAGGCTATATGGGGATGACGGGAAAATCTCAAGGGGTGCATCTACATTTTGAAGTCCGCTCTGCACAATCAGCTGCCTTCTCACACCGCTTAGATCCGGTGGCATTTATTGATATTTCACTATCTGAATGCCATAATATGTTTGGATTAGTATCAGCTCTTAAGAGTCGCGCGCATGCCTATGCTCAGTTTTATGATATTTTAGAAGATGGAAGGATATTTTCTAAAAAAATGGCGATAACATAAAAAGCTATAAGCCCTCACCAATAAATTTACCAGCAGTATATCCTGTTGCAAGGGCTGCAGTAATATTAAAACCACCTGTATAGCCATTAACATCTAAAATTTCACCGGCAAATGCAAGATGTGGTGAAATTTTGGATTGGAGCGTCTGCGGGTTTACTTCTTTAAGAGAAATGCCTCCATTTGTTACAAATGCTTGTGTAAATCCCCGTGTTTCATAGACTGACAGGGGGAAGTTTTTAAATATATTGACAAGGAGGATAATCTCCTTTGATTGTAAGTTTTGGGGAAGTGACTCCAGTAGAAAAGTAATAAGCCTTTTAGGCAGTCCCAAAGATGTGAAGTATCCCAGCGGATCTGTTTTTTGTTTTTGGAGTTCAGTTTGCAAATCTTGTACCGTATATGTGGGTAAAAAATCAATAAATAGTTGGACTGGCCTTACCTTTTTGAAAAGATTTTGGACATAAAAACTAGCACGTAATGCAGCAGGACCTGAAATACCGAAATGTGTGAAAAGTAAGTCATGGGTAATGCTATGGACAATTTTTTTTCCATTAGAAATTGACAAGGTGACATCTTTAAATGATAGACCTTGGAGTACTTTTGTTTGAATACATTGATCATTTGATACAAGTGGGACTTCTGCTGGGAGGAGTTCAGTAATAGTATGACCAAAAAGCATGGCAAGCTTATGTCCTAGACCATTTGAACCAGATTGGGGTACACATATCCCGCCAGTTGAGAGGATTAACCCATCAAAACGATGTGATGTATTATTGGAAAAGAGGAGCTTTCTTTCTTCAATATTTATATCAACTAAACAAACACCAAAATGAATTTTAGCACCAATACGCGTGATTTCATCAGATAAGGTATTGATAATGTCTATTGCTTTATTACTCTCTGGGAAAACCCGATAATGGTCTTCAACTTTAAGCGGGCAGCCATTTTGTTTGAAGAAGTTTTGAATATCAGTTGTATTAAAATTATTGAGGGCACTATAGAGAAACTTCCCATTTTTTGGGATATTTTGAATGACTGCCTCATTGGATAGGTCGGCAGTAACATTACAACGCCCCCCGCCAGTTGTTCGGAGTTTTTTACCAACAATTGCATTTGATTCAATCAGCTCGACTGTAAAATTAGGAAAATGTTTTTTGGCAGATATTGCAGCCATCATACCAGCAGGACCTGCTCCAATAACATAGATGTGTTTCATTCGTATTCTCTCATTTCTTTTTTTGTAAATTTACGATGCGGCAAAGGCATCTTTTACGCTTCTACCCAATTATACAAAAAAATGTTACAATTGGGAAGAATAATAGTAATAATGAACTTTTAAAAAAGGGGGGATTATGTTATAATTTAGTGATGAAGTAGGTGAAAAGATGAGATTAGATAAATTTTTAGCTCATTGTGGATTTGGTACAAGAAAAGATGTACGGATTTTAATTAAAAAGAAACAAGTAATGGTAAATGGTCTTATGACGAGAGCACTCGATTTGAAAATTAATCCGGATGAAGATGAGGTAATAGTTAGTGGACAGAAGTGCCATTATACAGAATATTTCTATATCATGATGAATAAGAAAATGGATGTTGTTTCAGCACGGGATGATGCAAAACAACAAACGGTTTTTGATGATCTGCCCGAATTATACTATGATCGAAAAGTTGCACCAATAGGGCGGCTAGATAAAGATACAACAGGCATGCTTATTCTTAGTAATGATGGATCTTTTGCACATCAGATGCTCCATCCTAAAAAGCATGTAAATAAAAAATACCGAGTATCCATTGATACAAAAATAACGATGGAAATGATAACAGCACTTGAAAACCGTGTAGAACTCGACGATGGCTATATTTGTATGCCAGCAGTAGTTGAAATGACGGAAGACCCAAACCTCATCTATTTAACAATCCAAGAAGGAAAATTCCATCAAGTCAAACGGATGTTACACGCTGTTGGCAATGAAGTGCTAGCACTAAAACGTGTTCAAATAGGAATGCTTAAATTAGATGAGAACTTGCCCTTAGGTGGATATCGTGAGATAACTGAGGATGAATACGATGCAATTTTTATGGGTAGTGAAGGCGAGGGAGTTGAAGTATGCTTCAACGGTGAAATATGAGATTAAAGAAAATACCGTATGCAAGAGATTTTTTGAAAGAAAATGAACACACCATATTAATTGATAAAGATTTGGATATAAAACGAGTGGAACAAACAGGGAATAGCGAAATAGCAATCGAAATTGGTTGTGGTAAAGGTGATTTCATCCTTGCAAAAGCAGCAGATAATAAGAATATACAATATTATGCAATTGAGAAATTTGCAAGTGTACTCGTTAGGGCTGTGGAAAAGCATATAGAATCAGGGAGTGAAAACCTTTTATTTATGTTAGGTGATGCGGATGATTTAGGGGCGTTTTTTCCTAAAAATAGTATTCAGACAATCTATTTAAATTTTTCAGACCCATGGCCTAAAAAAAGACATGAAAAAAGACGGCTTACCTACAAAAAAAGATTAGATTTTTATAAAGAGCTATTAAAAACGGATGGTGCTATTGAAATTAAAACGGATAATAGAGGACTATTTGAATTTTCTTTATTAGAATTATCGATGCAAAACTGGATTATTGAAGAACTTTCTTTAGATTTACATAAGAG
>BHER01000079.1 GCA_003864555.1 Erysipelotrichaceae bacterium
ACCTTCCCAATGTCCAAATTCACTTCTGTCAGTCAACGCGAATTCACGTTCATGAATAGATGTTCCCTTAGTGGATTTTGTACTCCTAGGGCGTTTAACCGCCGTTTTTCGTGACACAATCTCAGGCAGGTCCAGTAGGCTTACTTGAGTTATTCCAAGCAACACATAGGTGTAATATGTTTTGAGACAAATCGTTTCAATATCAGCATAGCGAGGTGTTGGTTTGAGGAAACATTCAAATAGATTGATGGCTTGTTCGGGTGAGGTTTTTTTACCGATGGATTTGTCACTCAAAATAATCATATCGATGAGTCTTAAGAATTCCGCAGCACTGCTGGATTTTCCTTTGTAACTACTCGCAACAGCGGAACGAAGAAAGTGTGTTTTGAGTGCATTGGTAGAAAAGATATAGTAGAACTTTTCTTGGCTATCTCGTTGTTCAACAATGCAATGCTTGAGATATTCATATATCGTGTTTTTGGACTTGCGCAATTTTTTCATTAATATGTTAACAAGAGGACGTTTTGGTTTCCTAAAGTTGTTATCCTGATAGTATAATACCCCAATTGTTTGTAGTCTTTCCAATTCTGTATCATTTAGGTATTTATTTCTTTTCGTGGATGTGGTATTCTGTACTAAGAGATTCAATGTCATCAATTCCTTTGCTTTTTTTGTTGTGTTGTAACTACAATTATAGCGGAGAGATTGACATTGCGTCTCTTTTTTTTGTCTTATCTCGGTTTGTCCAGTTTCACTTTACCATTAACGCGTCTTTCTGCTTGTGTAGTAGTGCTAAAAAAACATTGTATTTTAATAGAAAATAGCGTATAATCTAAGTTGTATGAAAAAAATACGCACAAAAGGGAATTGTAATGTCTAGTGCCTCAAATTGAGGTGATGTTATTTCGAACCTTTTGGAGGAAAAACAAGAATTTAGGAGGAATAGAAATGTCAGTAATTTCTATGAAAAGTTTATTAGAATCAGGTGTACACTTTGGTCACCAAACACGCCGTTGGAATCCAAGAATGGCAAAATATATCTATACATCAAGAAATGGTATCTATATCATTGATTTACAAAAAACATCAGTATGCATCGATAGAGCATATGAGGCTCTTTATAACATTGCTGCAGAAGGTGGAAAAGTTTTATTCGTTGGTACGAAAAAACAAGCACAACTTGCTGTTGCAGATGAAGCAATTCGTTCAAATATGTTTTATGTTAACCATCGTTGGTTAGGTGGAACATTAACAAACTTCTCAACAATTAGAAAACGAGTAAATCGCCTTTTCGAAATCGAAAAAATGATGGAAGATGGAACATTTGCTGTTTTACCTAAAAAAGAAGTAATCTTACTTCAAAAAGAAGCAACTAAACTTGAAAGATTCCTTGGAGGAATCAAAAACATGGAACAATTGCCACAAGCAATGTTTATTGTTGATCCACGCAAAGAGCATAATGCAATTGCAGAAGCAAAAAGATTACATATTCCGGTATTTGGAATTGTGGATACAAACTGTGATCCAACAACTGTTGACTATGTAATACCTGCAAATGATGATGCAATTCGTGCAGTTCGGTTAATCGTTGGTAAAATGGCAGACGCTGTTATTGAAGCAAATGGTGGTTTTGAAACAGAAGAACAATTACAAGAAGTAGTTGCAACTGTTGAAGCAGTAATCGAAGAAGTAGCAGAAGCAGTAATCGAAGAAGTAGCAGAAGCAGTAATCGAAGAAGTAGCAGAAGCAGTAATCGAAGAAATAGCAGAAGCAATAATCGAAGAAGTAGCAGAAGCAATAATCGAAGAAATAGTAGAAGAAATAATCGAAGAAGTAGTAGAAGAAATAATCGAAGAAGTAGAAGCAACAGAAGCTTAATATAAAAACGTGGAAACGAGAAACGGGAATTGTAAAAATTACACGCCCGCTGCTCGTTTTTATGCCGACTATAGAGAATAAAATGAAGAGAAGAGGAAAAAGAATGAAAATTACAGGACAAATGGTAAAAGAATTACGTGAAATCGCAGGTGCAGGAATCCTTGATTGCAAACATGCATTAACAGCAACTAATGGAAATATCAAAGAGGCTGTTGAGTGGCTCACAGAAAACGGCGTACTTAAAGCTGCGAAAAAAAATGATCGCGTTGCAGCGGAAGGGCTTTGTGGTATCAGACATAATGCTACACATGCAGTTATCTATGAAGTAAATGCAGAAACAGATTTTGTTGCTAAAAATGATAAATTTTTAGATCTAATAAATCTTGTTGGAGATATCCTTTTAATAAAGAAACCAGCAGATGTTGAAGCAGCCTTAAAATTAGATATCGATGGTCAAACACTTGAACAAATTATTGCGCATCAAATTTCAGTAATTGGTGAGAAAATAACGCTCCGTCGTTTTGAAATATTAGAAAAATCAGCGACGAATAACTTTGGTATTTATGTTCATATGGGGGGACGTATTGCAGCACTAACGCTTGTTGAAAATGCAACAGCAGATGTAGCAAAAGATGTAGCAATGCATGTTGCTGCTATCAATCCACTTGCAATTTCTCGTGATAATCTTGATGCAGAAGTAGTCGCAGCTAAAAAAGCGGAATTAACTGCTATTGTTGTTGAAGAAGGAAAACCACAAAATATTGCTGAAAAAATAGTTGAAGGACGCATGGGGAAATTCTTTGCAGAGTCAGTTTTACTTGAGCAAGATTTTGTTAAAAATCCAGATATGAAAGTAGCAGGATTCTTAGAAATAAGCACTGCAACAGTACAAGCATTTGTACGGTATGCTGTTGGTGAAGGAATCGAAAAAGAAGAAGTAGATTTTGCAACTGAAGTTATGAGCCAAGTTCGACAATAAATAATATTAAAGCGCTTAGCTGGGTAGCCCGAGAATCAGGAATATATGCTTGAGTCGTTGGTATCTTAGCTATGCGCTTTTTTTCCAAAAAAGAAAAAAAAGAAGTGAGGGAAAAGATATGAAAGTTGAAGGACGAGTATTATTGAAATTAAGTGGTGAGGCACTAGCAGGAGGAACGGGATTTGGAATTGATATTGCAACAGTAAAGCAAGTTGCAGCTGAAATCAAAGTCGGATACGAAACGGTAAAACAGATTGCTATTGTTGTCGGTGGTGGTAATATGTGGCGTGGGAAAACTGCGGAAGAAGCAGGATTCGAACGTGCTAATGCTGATTATATTGGTATGCTTGGAACTGTTATGAATGCATTAGCATTAAAAGATGCTTTGGTGCAAATGGGCGTTCCATGTCGTGTGCAAACAGCAATTTCGATGCCAACGATTACCGAAGCTTACACCCGCGAAAAGGCGATGCAATATCTGAATTCAGAGCGAATTGTTATTTTTGCAGCAGGAACTGGGAGTCCGTATTTTTCAACAGATACAACTGCTGCTCTACGCGCTGCAGAAATTGGTGCCTCTCTCATTCTAGCAGGAAAAAATAATGTCGATGGTGTGTATGATTCAGACCCTAACTTAAATAAATATGCAAAAAGATTTGATATTTTAACTTACGAAGAAATGTTACTTAAAAAACTTGGTGTCATGGATTTAACATCCGCAACATTAAGTGAGGAAAATAATATTCCAACATTTGTATTTTCAATGAGTGAACCGGGGAATATTACTAAAGCAATTACAGGTGAGATTACCGGTACCCGAATTGTCCCAAATAAAAATGAATAAGAAGATAAGGAGAAATGAGAAATGCCGAGTACAATTTTAACTGAGATGAATCAAAAAATGGATAAAGCTATTGAACGCTTTGCATCCGATCTTTCAACAATTAATACAGGTAGTGCAAACCCACAAGTATTAAACCGTATAAGTGTTGAGTATTATGGAACGCCAACGCCGCTAAATCAGGTAGCACAAGTTAGTGCTCCCGATGCACATAGTCTTATTGTAGCACCTTTTGATAAAACAGTTTTACCAGCAATTGAAACAAGCATTCAACAAGCAAATCTTGGTTTTAATCCAACAAATGATGGAAATATTATTCGTATTAATATTCCAGCGCTAACAAAAGAGCGTCGCCAAGAATTTGCAAAACAAATTAAAACAATTGGTGAAACAGCAAAAATTGCTATTAGAAATATTCGACGTGATGCAAACGAAGGATTAAAAAAACTTGATTTACCTACAGATGAGCTCAAAGGAAATCAAGATGATGTGCAAACAGCAACAGATACATATGTCAAAAAAGTTGATACGATGATTGTCAGTAAAGAAAAAGATGTTATGACAATCTAGTGGAAACACAAAATAAAAAGTCAAAGGAGAAAATAAAATGGCAATAAGTTTGAAAAAAGGAATTTATTGGGTAGGAGCAATTGATTGGGAAGTCAGAAATGTGCATGGTTATATTACGCCAAGAGGAACAACATACAATGCATATTTAATTATTGACGAACATATCACTGTTATCGACACTGTGAAAAAATCACATGCCGGTGAAATGATCCGCAGAATTAAAGAAATCATTGACCCTGCAAAAATTGAGTATATTGTTTCATTGCATGCAGAACTAGATCATGCTGGGGCAATACCAGAACTTCTAGTAGAAGCTCCAAATGCAACGATTATTTGCTCTAAAGAAGATATTAATCACTTGAATTTACATTTTCATCGTGATTTTCCACATGAAATTAAAAAAACAGGTGGAACGCTCTCTTTAGGAGAACGGAGTTTAACTTTCGTAACAATTCCGATGGTACATTGGCCCGATAGTATGGTTGCGTATATGCCAGAAGAAAAAATTCTATTTTCAAATGACGCATTCGGACAGCATTTAGCATCAAGCGAACGATTTGATGATGAATATCCAAATGACATCATATTTGAAGAAATGCAGACATATTATGCAAATATTGTTATGCCATATGCACTCCCAGTTCGAAAAGCTTTGGATGCGGTGAGTGGACTTGATATTGAAATAATTGCTAATGCACATGGGCTTATTTGGCGTAAACCAGAAAACATTAAAAAAGTTGCTGAGCTCTATGCAAGTTGGGCTAATCATGAAAGTGATGGAAGTGCTATTATTGTATTTGACTCAATGTGGGGCTCAACAAGAGAAATGGCTTATGTTATTGCAGAGGCATTAGAATCTTTGGAAATCCCATATCATCTTTATAATTTACATGCTAATACGGATGACATTTCAACAATCATTCCCAAATTAATGGTATGTAAATATATGTTTGTTGGAAGTTCAAATCTAAATAATACGATTATTCCAACTATAGGAGGATTTCTGACATATGCAAAAGGC
>BHER01000080.1 GCA_003864555.1 Erysipelotrichaceae bacterium
AAATATTATCAAACATACCAAAAAGAGGGGTTAGGTACGCAGTTTTTTCGCATAAGGAAAAGGCTTATAAACACCGCTATAACAGCGTTTATAAGCCTTTTTATTGTTTCAAAGTGTCAAACTCGAGAGCATATCTGAGGAAAGAAAAAAAGAACGTATTTAACGCTCTTTTTCTTAAAAATAAAATTGGTGGGAATACCTAGCCGATTGAACCTTCCATTTCTAGTTTAAGCAATTGATTTAACTCAACTGCATATTCCATCGGAAGTTCTCGTGTGAAAGGTTCAACAAAGCCAAGCACGATCATTTCTGTCGCTTTTTCTTCTGTTAAGCCCCGGCTCATCAAATAGAATAATTGCTCTTCTGACACTTTTGATACTTTTGCTTCATGCTCTAATGTCGATGTTCCATTTTTAATTCTATTATATGGAATTGTATCTGATTTTGATGCTGCATCTAAAATGAGCGTATCACACTCAATATTAGAATGTGCATAATCAGCATTGACACCATGCTCAACAACTCCACGATATGTTACATTTCCACCTTTACGTGAAACTGATTTTGAAACAATCGATGATGATGTATATTTCCCTATATGGATCATTTTAGCGCCTGCATCTTGATGTTGGTTTGCTCCTGCAACTGCAATTGAAATAGTTGTTCCTTTTGAATGATCACCTTTTAAAATTATTGCAGGATATTTCATTGTTAAGCCGGCACCCAAGTTCCCATCAATCCATTCCATTGATGCTCCCTCTTCACAAATAGCTCTTTTTGTTACAAGATTATAGACATTGTCAGACCAGTTTTGAATTGTTGTATAGCGACAGCGTCCACCTTTTTCAACATAAATTTCGACTACTGCTGCATGCAGAGAATCTGTTGAATATGTTGGTGCTGTACAGCCCTCAACATAATGTAAATCTGCACCTTCATCCACGATAATAATCGTTCGCTCAAATTGCCCCATATTTTCTGAGTTAATGCGGAAATATGATTGCAATGGTTGATCAATTTTGATACCTTTTGGTACATAGATAAATGAACCACCCGACCAGACAGCGCTATTCAATGCTGCAAATTTATTGTCATGGTTTGGTACTAATTTTGCAAAATACTTTTTGAAAAGTTCAGGATGCTCTTTTAAAGCTGTATCAGGGTCACAAAAAATTACACCTAAATCAACTAATTCTTGTCTTAAGTTATGGTATACCATTTCAGATTCATATTGTGTTGCAACACCTGCAAGATATTTTTGTTCTGCTTCTGGCAGACCAAGTTTATCAAATGTTTCTTTAATTTTATCTGGAACATCATCCCAGCTTGTTTCCGAGCGTTCACTTGGTTTGATATAATAGAACATCTCATCAAAATCAATTTTGCTTAGATCTCCTCCCCAAGTTGGCATGGCTGCACGCATAAATTTTTTATATGATTTTACACGAAACTCCGTCATCCACTCTGGTTCATCCTTAATTTTTGATATTTGTCGAACGATATCTTCACTAATACCGCGTTCAAGTTTTAAAATCCCGACATCACCATCATTAAAGCCAAACTGATAATCTTCGGATGTAGGTATGTCCATCATTTCTTTTTCTTCCATTGTTCGTTCACCACTTTCTTTTTATTTTACTTCTTGAATATCTTCATCATCTATATTTGATTTTAGTAATAGACGTTCAAGTGCTTTGTATCCAAGTGTTGCACACTTGATACGGGGGGGTAAATGTGCGACACCTTGGAGGCTAATTGCCTCACCTAATATGTCCTCATCATACCCTAATTGCCCTGTAATCATGAGTGAAAAATTTGAAATGATTTTTTCTGCTGCTTGTACACTTTTGTTTTTCACGTTTTCTGTCAACATTGAAGCCGATGAACAGCAAATAGCACAACCACTTCCCTCATAGCGGATATCTGTGATGATATCTCCTACAAGTTCAATTTGAATTTTTAAATCATCACCACATGATGGATTTTTCAAATGTACCGTCGTGTAGCTCTCACTATCAACTAGGCCTTTATTACGGGGTAAATTATAATGATCCATAATAATCTGGCGGTACCACTGCTCTTTATCTGAATAAGACATCTAGAAAATCACTCGCTTTCTCACAGGCAGAAATAAACTTATCTACCTCTTTTTTTGTTGAATAGACTGAAAAACTTGCCCGCAGACTTGAAGTTGTCTCCAATTTTTCAAGCAATAATTGTGCACAATGGTGTCCAGCTCTTACCACAACATCTTCGTTTGAAAATACTGTTGCAGCATCATGGGCATGTACATCTCGGATATTAAAAGAAATTGTTGCGGCATCTGTATTCGCAGCATTATAAAAAATAATATTATCAAGCCGTTGCATTTTTGCTATTGCATAGGTACGGATTTCAGCAATATGTGCATTTTTGGCCTCTGTACCAATACGCTCCATAAAATCAATTGCTGCTCCGAGTCCAAAAACTTCCGCTATCATCATCGTCCCTGCTTCAAATTTATGTGGAGCTTCTTTATACTCAGTATTCTGTTTAGTAACAGTATGGTTCATATCACCACCATATTCAAATGGATCCATCCGCTCAAGTACCGCATGCTTCCCATAAAGTACACCAATACCAGTTGGTCCAAACATTTTATGCCCACTAAAAACGTAAAAATCACAATCAAGTTCTTGAACATCCACCTCATACTGGGTGATAGCTTGTGCACCATCAACTACAATATATGCTGCTGATTTTGCACGAATAAGTGTTGCTAATGCTTTCGGATCATTATATGAACCCAAGACATTTGTTATATGTGCAAATGTGACTATTTTTGTTTTTGTATTCAGTTTCTTTTCTAAATCGGCTGGGTCAATTGATCCATCCGCCCGCAAATCAACATATATAATTTTTGCATTTGCACGTTTTGCAATCACTTGCCATGGGATAATATTTGCATGATGCTCTGCGATATTAAGTAATATTTCATCGCCTGCTTCTAGCATCTTTTCAGCAAAACCAAATGCAATGGTATTGAGTGCTGTTGTTGCACCACGAGTGAAAATAATTTCCGAACTCGCTTTTGCACCAATAAAATGCTGAGCTTTCACACGAACTGCCTCATATAACATCGTTGTTTCATATATTTTTTTGTCTACACCACGGCTAACATTCGTATTGTGGTAAGAATAATAACTATTGATTGCATCAATAACAGATTGTGGTGTCATTGCCGATGCAGCAGTATCTAAATAAACCATTTCTGGATTATTAACAATCATCGGGAAAAGTGCTCGCAATGTATTAGTGTTCACGCGCAACTCCTACCTTCTGAGCGATAACTTTTTCAATCCGCTCTTTTGTGTTCACATCTGCAATATTTTCAACAACTGGTCGTAAAAACCCTTCCGTTACAAGTAACATCGAGTCTTTTCGGTTCAATCCTCTACTTTGTAAATAGAAAAGCGCCTCATCTGAAATACGACCAACACTTCCAGCATGTCCTGCCATGACATCATACTCATCAATCAAAAGAATCGGATGTACATCTGCACGAGCTGTATCATCTAAAACCATAATACGACTTTGTTGTTGTGCATCCGCTTGATGTGAACCTTTTTCAATAAAGCCAATTCCTTCAAATTCACCTACTGCATGGTCTGCAACTACACCATGATTAATAATATTTGATGTTGTATTTGGTGCAAAATGGTTCATCTTCACAAGATGAACTTGTTTATCCGCCCCCTCAACAAACATCATCAGTTTACTTTCTGTTGTTGCTCCTTGTTCCATGAGTCCAACATAGCTTTGTGTTTTACATGAGCGTCCAAACATCCCAATTGCAAAGTCTACTTTTGTATCTTTTTTCAAAGAAACAAAACGTTCGATTTCAAGATTCATCCCACTTGTATCAAAAGCACTATAAAGCACTTCACAATTTTGTCCTACTGCTACTTCTACTTTTGCACACACTTGTTGATTTGCTATAACACTTCCACAATCGCAGAGAACATGATGTTCAACAATTGTTGCCTGTACACCATCTGCAATTTCTATATATATATACTGTCCCCTTGTATCGCTATACTCAAAAACAATATGCAGTGGCTCAGTTAATGTTCGGTTTATCAAAATATGTATCGCTTTTTTGGGAATATACTTACTTTTTCCACTCTCTTTTGTCGCCGTCTTCACAGTATTTACTTTTGTAAATAGTGCAATATCTGCAAATTCAGTGACCATAACTGATGAGGTATTATAATCAAGGATAGAGTCAGCGATAACAATAACTTCTTGTGCCTTTTCTCCGACAAGTTCAATAATATGTGTTCCTAATTCATTATCCATTTTTTTCACATCCGCTCTCTTATTTTTTAGGGACAAAGCAAGTTCCCATTCTAATTTTTTCTGCAGCTACTGCCGTTTGCTCTTCCGTAAATGTTTTAATCCCTAGTTCTTCTTTTAACCAGTCATATCCATCTTTTTCTAATTTTTGAGCAAGTGAATAGTCTCCTGTTTTAACAATACGGCCTTCCATGAAAACATGAACAAAATCAGGTTTAACATAATCAAGTAATCTTTGGTAATGGGTAATAATAATGACACCCATCTCATCTTTTCGCTCTTTAACTACTGCTGTAATATTCGTTCCAACAATACGTAATGCATCGATATCTAGACCTGAATCGATTTCATCTAAAATCGCAATTTTGGGCTCAAGCATAAGCAGTTGTAAAATTTCATTCCGCTTTTTCTCTCCTCCTGAAAATCCAACATTTAAATAACGATGTGGTAAATCTTTACGCATTTCTAATTTATTTGTTGCATTATCTAGACCTTTTGCAAATTTGAAAAGTGAAACTTCTTCCCCAGCTTCTTTTTTAGTATTAATTGCAGTCCGTAAAAAATCAGCATTCGTCACTCCACCAATTTCACTTGGATATTGCATTCCAAGAAAAATTCCAGCACGTGCACGTTCATCAACTTCCATCTCAAGAACATCCTGACCATCTAAATCAACAGCACCACTTTGTACTGTATAATTTGGGTGTCCCATAATTACGGATGCAAGTGTCGACTTACCTGTACCATTTGGACCCATGATAGCGTGTATTTCTCCGCCTTTTACTACCATATTGACACCTTTTAGAATATCTTTTTCTTCTACTGAAGCATGTAGTTCACTAATTTTTAAAACTGGTTTTGACATGTCTATACCTCTTTTCTCTATTTTAAGCTTAAACCTTGTAC
>BHER01000081.1 GCA_003864555.1 Erysipelotrichaceae bacterium
GAATAAAGATATATATGATGAAATTTTCACACTTGTTCGAAAAAGATTTGATAAAACAGAAGAAGTTGAAATAGATATAAAAGAGGTATAGAGTATAAGAGGTAGCACCTAGTGTATAGGTGGTATCTTTTTTCAGAAAGGAGATACAATGGAAACAATAATAATAATAGGAATGGTAGCACTTGGTGCTATTATGGCAGTTATTTCATATAACTATGCAGTAAAACAAGAACAAAAAAAACAAGTTGCATCTAAGCAAACGGCAGCTGATTTAACAAAAAATGCAAACCGTGAAATTGAAGCGAATCAAAAAGTTGCAATACTTGAAACACGCGAGAAACTTCGTATTTTAGAAACACAAAAAAACCAAGAATTTGATATGAGGGAAAAAGCATTATTCGAAAATAAGAACACACTGCACTTACTAGAAAAAGAATTGGCTTTTGAAAAAGTCTCACTTGAAAAATTTAGAGCCGAAGTCTTAGAAAAACAGGTGAAAATTGAAAATGAGCAAAAAGATTTCCTAGGAGAGCAAGAGCAATTCGAAATTACAGCAGCAGCAGCTGTAGTAGAACAGGAAAATTTGATAACAGAAATAGCGGAACTAAGTAAACTTGAGGCGCGGGAAATTGTCTTTTCCAAAGTGAAAGAAACAATTTCAGTAGATGTTGCAAAATTAATACAGTCTGAGGAAGAAAAAGCGAAACACCAAATAAAACAAAAAGGGAAACGCTTTTTAATCCAGGCGATGCAAAGATACACATCTGAGGTTGCAACCGAAGCAACAGTATCTGTTGTAACATTACCAAATGATGATTTAAAGGGACGCTTAATTGGGAGAGAAGGGCGAAATATTCGTTCTATTGAAACGCTTACGGGGGTAGATGTCATAATTGATGATACACCAGAAGCGGTTGTTTTATCATGCTTTGATCCGATTCGACGTGAACTTGCACGGATGATGGTTCAAGAGCTAGTAGATGATGGAAGAATACATCCTGGAAGAATTGAAGAAGTATTTGCACAAAAACAAGCAGAATTAGACGTTATTTTAGTAGAACGCGGTGATGCAGCACTTGTGGAAATGAACTTACCTAATATGGATGAAGACTTAGTAAAACTTTTTGGGAAGTTACACTTTAGAACAAGCTACGGCCAAAATATTTTGCAACATTCAAAAGAAGTTGGATTTATTGCGGGTGTCCTAGCTGCTGAATTAGGTGAGGATGTAACACTTGCAAGACGTGCAGGACTTCTGCATGATATCGGAAAAGCTGTTGATTTTGAACATGAGGGATCTCATGTCGAATTGGGAGTGAAAATTGCTAAAAAATTCCATGAGTCAGAAGTTGTTATAAATGCAATAGCATCGCATCATGGTGATGAACCAGCAACCTCAATTATTTCTGAGTTAGTAGCAATTGCAGATGGACTCAGTGCAACACGTCCAGGTGCAAGAAGAGAATCACTTGAATCGTATATTAAACGCTTAACAGAACTTGAAAATATTTCTACAAGTTTTCCAGGTGTACAAAAAGCATATGCAATTCAAGCCGGAAGAGAAATCCGTGTCCTTGTTAATCCAGAAAGTACAAGTGATAAGCAAACGGAAGTATTGGCTTTTGAAATCAGAAAGAAAATTGAAGATACTTTGCAGTATCCCGGGACAATAAAAGTAACAGTTATACGCGAAAAACGTGCTATTGATGTTGCTAAATAAGAAAGCAGGTTAGGCACATGAAAATTTTATTTGTAGGTGATGTGTATGCACAACCAGGACGAGATATTTTACAACAGAAATTACGCTTACTACAGCGGGAATTTGCAATTGACTTCACAGTTGTAAACTGCGAGAATGCAACAAATGGACGCGGTCTCAGTCTAAAACATTATAAAGAATTGAATGCTTTGTCGATTGATGCCATGACAATGGGAAATCATGTTTTTGCACAAGCGGAAATTTTTGATTTTATTGAAGAAAAAGAAAATTTGATTCGGCCAGAAAATGGACATCCAAGTTGGCCAGGGTATGGATATCGTTTTTTTGAAAAAAATAATAAACGAATAGTTGTCATCAATCTTCTCGGATCAGCAGGAGTTACATCCTCAGTTAATCCTTTTTTGGCTTTTGATGAAATATTTGAAAAAATAAAAGAAACAGCGGATATTATTATTGTCGATTTTCATGCAGAAATGACAAGTGAAAAAATTGCTTTTGGGTACCATGTAACTGGTCGTGCACATGTTGTTATTGGAACGCACACACATGTGCAAACAGCGGATGCAAGGATACTTGACATGCAAACAGCATATATAACTGATTGTGGGATGACTGGTCCTTTAGAAGGTGTTATAGGTGTGAAAAAAGAGATAATAATACAGCGGTTTTTAAAAAATTATCCTGCAAGATTTGAAGTTGCAAAAGGTAAAAAGCAACTAAATGCAGTAGTTATTACTTTAGATGATGAAACGGGTCTCCCAACAAAAATTGAAACAATACACCGAGAAGATTAATTGTAAAAGAGGAAGTTGAAGAGATTATGAGTGAGAAAAGAACAAAAAAAAGAACAGTTGCCACATTCGGTAAATATTTTACAGCACCTTCTTTGAAAGACGCTAGAAAAAGAAGAAAAGATGAAGATTCTGAAATCATACGAGACTCTTTTGAAGTTCCTGAGGATATGGTAAATGCTGGTATTGGTAGGAAATACTATATTAGAACATATGGTTGTCAAATGAATGAACATGATACTGAGGTTATGGCTGGAATTTTTGAATTACTTGGCTATGAGAAAACGGAGTTAACTGCTGAAGCGGATATCATTCTTTTAAATACCTGTGCTGTTCGGGATACAGCTGAAAATAAGGTTTTTGGTGAGCTAGGCCACTTGAAATATTTAAAAGCAAGCCGACCTGATTTATTGCTAGGTGTCTGCGGATGTATGTCACAAGAAGAAGAAGTTGTAGATACAATTTTGAGAAAGCATCAGCATGTGGATATGATTTTTGGAACACATAATATCCATAGATTACCCCAGCTAATCAAAGAGGCGTACATGAATAAAGAAATGGTTGTTGAGGTTTGGTCTCAAGAAGGTGACATCATTGAAAACTTGCCGAAAACACGCTTAGGTGACTTAAAAGCATGGGTTAATATCACATACGGATGTGATAAGTTTTGTACGTATTGTATTATTCCTTATACACGGGGTAAAGAGCGAAGCAGATTACCAGAAGATATTCTTGCAGAGGTCGAAGAGCTTGCACAAAAAGGATATCAAGAAATCACATTACTAGGCCAAAATGTCAATAGCTATGGGAATGATCTTAATGGTGGGGTATATGGGTTTGCAAACTTACTTGAAGCAGTACAAAAAATTGCAATCCCAAGAGTAAGATTCACAACATCACACCCATGGGAATTTACAGATGAGATGATTAAAATTATTTCTAAAGGTGGGAATATGATGCCTCATGTCCATCTGCCCGTTCAATCAGGAAGTTCAGCTATTCTCCGTAAAATGGGGAGACTTTATACACGGGAAGAGTATTTGACACTATATAATAAAATACGAAAAAATATACCGAATGTTTCAATTACAACAGATATAATTGTTGGCTTCCCAAATGAAACGGCCGAACAATTTGAGGAAACAGCATCACTAGTCGAGCAATGTGCATTTGATGGTGCGTATACATTTATCTACTCACAGCGAGATGGGACACCTGCTGCTAAACTTAATGATAATGTACCAATACAAGAGAAAAAGCAGCGATTACAAACATTGAATGCTCTTGTAAATGAGGCAGCACTCAAACGGAATGGCCATTTTCTGGGAGAAGTTGTGGAAGTACTTGTCCATGGTGAAAGTAAAAAAAATGCAGCAGTTCTTTCAGGATATACACCACAAAACAAGCTTGTCAATTTTGTTGGAGGTAAAGATCTAATTGGAAAAAGACTAGAGGTTAAAGTTATACAGGTAAAAAACTGGACTTTAGATGGCGAGGTACACAATGGCTAACATGGAATTAATGATGCTAAAAGAAGACATTATTAAAGAAATTTTAGATTTTGAAGAAATTAAATTATATCTTTCCATTAAAGAAAAAATGTTATTACATGATAATATAAATTTTTTAATAAAAGAGATAAAACGAATGCAAAAAGAACTTGTGAATATCCAAAGAGTATCAAAACCAGAGATGGCAATTTTATTGGAAAAAGAGCTTGCTTCAGTGCATAGTAAGCTAAATGAAATTCCATTGTATACGCAGTTCGAAGATGCAAGTGAACAGGCACAGGTAATACTAAATGAAATAAGTGAAATGATTTCGGAGACGCTAAATATATCAGACCTATAAATAATAGAAGATAGAGTGAGGAATAATAATGAAAAAAGATTATTTGGATTGGAATACATATTTTATGGGTGTAGCATATCTTTCAGGGATGAGAAGTAAGGACCCTGCAACGCAAGTAGGGGCTTGTATTGTAAATGAATTTAATCGAATTGTTGGGATGGGCTATAATGGCTTTCCATATGGCTGTGATGATATGTCTTTTCCATGGAGCAAAGAGGGTGAGTTCACAGAAACAAAATATGCATATGTTGTACATGCTGAACTTAATGCTATTTTAAATAGTATTGGGAATATAAGAGGGTGCACAATCTATGTTACGCATTTCCCTTGTAATGAATGTGCAAAAGCTCTTATCCAATCAGGCATAAAAAAAATTATCTATGCAAGTGATAAACATAAAAGTACACCAACAGCATATGCATCAAGGAAAATGATTGAGGCAGCAGGAATTACAGTAATAAAAGTTGAGGAGATTGAAGTTGGGATTAAAGCAGCAGGAATGGTATATACTAGTAAAAAATAAGGTGAGGGGAAGTTATTTTTTTGAAAGAATGTGTCAATATAATTTCCCCAAAAAAGATAGAATCATTTTTAGCTCTGATGCCAGAATGGTTTGCTCATAATGAAAAAAAAGTATTATTTTTGGATATAGATAATACACTTTTTTTACCCAAAATTCCAT
>BHER01000082.1 GCA_003864555.1 Erysipelotrichaceae bacterium
TATTGAGCTTGATGCTGGAACGATAACGCAGTCTCATTGTTAGAAATTTTTAAAAAAATAAAAAAAGCTTTGAAAAGATTATACTTTTCAAAGCTTTTTTTTAGTCTTAGTCTTGTTTAGCAAGAAGTGCTCGTTCAGCAAGTTTTTGTTCTGCTAATATTCTAATTTCTTTTTTTAATTCTTCAACAAGATGTTCTTCGGGAACTTTCCTGACAATTTTACCTTTCATAAATAAAATTCCTTCGCGACGTGCTCCAGCAATCCCGATATCTGCCTCTTTTGCCTCTCCAGGACCATTAACAGCACAACCAAGAACCGCAACTGTAATATTCACTGGAAATTGCTCTAAATATTCTTCAATTTCATTAGCAATCGCAAAAAGATCAATTTCAATCCGCCCACATGTTGGACATGATATCAGGGTTGCAACATTACTCGATAAGCCAAAGTCTTTTAAGAGTTCTTTACAAACTTTAATTTCCTCTACTGGATCTGCTGTTAATGATACCCGCATTGTCCCACCAATTCCTTGATGGAGTAAAACACTAAGACCTGCAGCACTCTTAATTGTCCCACTAAAAAGTGTTCCAGCCTCAGTAATACCTAGGTGGAGTGGATAATTAAATCTTTTTGCTGCTAGCTCATAGGCCTCAATTGCAAGTTTGACATCCGATGCTTTCATTGAAATAATAATATCATGAAAATCTAGTCTTTCGAGAATTTCAACATGGTGTATCGCTGATTCAAGCATACCTTGAGCAGTAGGATACCCATATTTTTCAATGATTTCTTTTTCTAAAGATCCTGCATTCACACCAATTCTAATGGGGATACCTTTTGCTTTTGCCATTTCAACAACTTCAGCAACTTTTTCATCCGAACCGATATTCCCAGGATTAATTCTTATTTTATCAACACCTGCTTCCATTGCAGCAAGTGCCATTTTATGACTAAAATGAATATCTGCAACAATAGGAATCGATATTTGTTTTTTTATTTCAGTAATAGCACGTGCATCAGCAAGTGTTGGAATTGTACAGCGGACAAGTTGACAACCTGCTGCTTCTAATTCTTTAATTTGTTTAACTGTTGCTTCAATATCACGTGTTCTTGTAGTACACATACTTTGGATAATGACTTCATCATTTCCACCAATTTGTAAATCGCGAACAAATACTGGACGCGTGTTTGTACGATGATTAACCATCTTACATAACATCTCCTTCTTTTTTTGGTTAGCCCATTTCTGAACTATTTCAATTATAGCAAAAAATCGTAAAAGAGCCTAACAGAAAGCAAACACGATTTTGTGAAAAAACCACAGATTGTATCTAGTAAAAAGAAAGACCACTTTAAAAATCATCTAGCTCAAAGCGAAGACGGACTATCAATCTCGTAACAAAAAGCAGAAATGGCAGTAAATATGAAGAGAAGTTAAGGACGACAGCGCTGATATATGCTATAATATGAACAGTAAATACTTAAGAATGAGTGTAAAAAAGAGGAGAAAAATAATTTATGAGTAAAAAAATTTTTTCAACACAATTTGGTAATCGTAAAATAGTATTCGAAACCGGTCAAATTGCAAAACAAGCAAATGGAGCTGTTATTGTACGGTATGGAGATACAGTTATCCTCTGTACGGCAGTTGCATCAAAAAGTCCTAAGAACCTTGATTTCTTTCCATTAACTGTAAACTACGAAGAGCGACTTTATGCTGCTGGTAAAATCCCAGGAGGATTTATTAAACGTGAGGGACGTCCTACCGAATTTGCAACGCTTGCATCAAGACTAATTGACCGTCCAATTAGACCGTTATTTGCAGAAGGATTTCGAAATGATGTTCAAGTTGTAACAACTGTATTAAGTGTTGATACTGATAATACACCAGAAATAGCTGCAATGGTTGGAGCATCACTTGCATTATCAATTTCAAATATTCCATTTGATGGACCAATAGCGGGCGTTAAAGTTGGGCGTGTAAATGGGGAGTTTATTATCAACCCAACAATTGCCCAACTTGAACAAAGTGATGTTGATTTAAGCGTTGCTGGAACAAAATATGCCATTAATATGGTTGAAGCAGGTGCAGCAGAAGTTGATGAGACAGTCATGCTGGATGCAATTATGTTTGGTCATCGAGCAATTTGTGAAATGGTCTTGTTTCAAGAACAAATTATTGCAGAAATTGGACAGCCCAAAATGGCTATTGCCCTTTATGCTGTTGATAGTGAGCTTGATGCAAAAATTCGCAAAACGTATGGAGAGGCACTTTGCACAATTGCTCGTATCCATAGTAAAGTTGAACATGTTTTAGCAATGGATGCTATTATTATAGAAATTCTTGCTGAAATTGAAGACCAAGCTATGCATAAGCAAGCAAAAGAAATTGCACATAATGTTTTAAAAGAAGAAGTACGCCGTCTGATCACGGATGAAAAAATTCGTCCGGATGGTCGTAGTTTGACGGAAATTCGAAATCTTGCTGCTGAGATTGATTTTTTACCAAGAACGCATGGTTCTGCTCTTTTTACAAGAGGTGAAACGCAAGCACTCAGTGTGTGTACGCTTGGGGCTTTAAATGAAAATCAAAGACTTGATGGTCTTGATGTTGAAGAAACAAAACGCTTTATGTTACATTATAACTTCCCACCTTATTCAGTTGGAGAAACTGGACGCATCGGTGGAGCAGGTCGCCGTGAGATTGGACATGGGGCATTAGGAGAACGTGCAATTCGTTATGTGATGCCTAGTGAAGTAGAATTTCCTTATACTGTTCGGATTGTTTCGGAAATTGTAGAATCAAATGGTTCAACATCACAGGCAAGTATTTGTGCTGGAACAATGGCACTTATGTCTGCGGGGGTACCATTAAAAGCACCAGTTGCTGGGATTGCTATGGGACTTATAATGAAAGATGAGAATTATGCTGTATTAACAGATATTCAAGGTTTAGAAGATCATTTAGGTGATATGGACTTTAAAGTTGCAGGAACGGCAGCCGGAATTACAGCTTTACAAATGGATATTAAAATTGATGGTATCAATGAAGCGATTTTAAAAGAAGCATTAGCACAAGCAAAAATTGCAAGAATGCAAGTATTAAAAGTAATGTGTGATACAATCGATAAACCACGTAAGTCTGTTAGTGAACATGCACCAAAAGTTGTCATATTAGCAATTAAGCCTGATAAAATTCGTGATGTCATTGGACCGGGTGGAAAGCAAATTAATGCAATTATTGAGCAAACCTCTGTTAAAATTGATATTGAACAAGATGGAACTGTGTGTATATATGGTACCGATGAGGCAATGACAAATAAAGCCAAACAACTCATTGAAGATATCGTTCGTGAAGTTGCTGTTGGTGAACAGTATCATGCAAAAGTTGTCCGTGTCGAAAAATTTGGTGCGTTTGTCGAACTATATGCAGGAAAAGATGCCTTAGTGCATATTTCTAAAATTTCAAAAGATCGGATTGAAAATATTGATGATGTGCTAAAACTTGGTGATATCCTTAATATTAAAGTAACTGAAATTGATGATCGTGGACGTGTAAACGCAGCCGTTATTCTCGATTAATTTTTCAATCTTGACCATAGTATAGCGACAAACTATACTATGGTCTTTTTTAATAATACTATTTGAAAATGGATTGTAATTACAGTATAATAGATAGGGTAGTTTTAAGGGAAGGATGTTTGAAAGAATGCAACAATATTTTATTGAAGGCGATGATTATGATGCAGATCACCTCGTAATTACTGGGACTGATGTCCATCATATTAAAAATGTCATGCGCATGAAAATTACAGATAAAATTCGTATTGTTTCTCAACATATTGTCTATCTGGGGGAAATAACAGCAATATCTGCTGATGCAATAAGCGTCAAAAAAATAAAACAGCTGGATGAGAATCGAGAGCTCAAACAACATATTACAATAGCCTTGGGTCTCCTCAAACAAGATAAATTTGAATATGCTTTACAAAAAATGACGGAGCTTGGAATGCACACCTGTATTCCATGGCAGGCAAAACTAAGTGTCGTCAAATTATATGATAAAAAAGCACAAAAAAAACAGCTGCGTTGGCAGCTAATTGCTAAAGAAGCAGCAGAACAATCTAGGCGTAGCCATATCCCGAAAATTGAGCAAGCCAAAACAAGCTTGCAACTAACCGAGCTTTTCTCTCAATACGATGTCGTCTACATTGCCTATGAAGATTTAGCTTATGAATCCGCACCCCTGCACTTTAGTAAAGATGATGTAGCTATTTTAGTAATCATTGGTCCCGAAGGTGGCATCGCACAATCAGAGCTTGCGCAACTGCTGGCAACCAAGCACAACAATATCCAACTCATTTCCCTAGGGAAAAGAATTTTGCGTGCAGAAACAGCTGCAATCTATACAATGAGTATCCTAAGTGCAGCAATTGAACAAAATATCATAGTTGGGGCAAATGATTAATTATAGCGATACATTTCCCTATAAATCAGGGTAAGTATAACTGAAATAGCTTATTTGACCAGACGGTCAATTGACTTAAAACTAAGTATTGGTCGGGGAAATAGTTAAAAAAAAAGACCATCTTTCAACTTTTACATTGATATGATACTTTTTAAACTGACTTGATTATTTTGCATTCTCAGCATTTTTTTCAAGCACTGAATCGATTTGATACAGATATGCATCGCTTGTTCTCCGAAATTTAGAACGATTGAAAAGGGCAAATAATGTATACACAATTGATTTCTGAGGCGTTGCTTCTGAATAAACGATATGTGTTGTTTGGTCATCAAAATCTTCAAGTTCCCATGTGATAACAGTCGTTGTTTTATTAACAACCATCTTATATGAAAATAATGTTGGTGCATCATATGCCAACACCTCAAAGTGAACCGGTACATCACGTGATCCGTTTTTAATCGTATAATCGCTTACTTTTCCTAAAGGATTTTGTAGTGAAATATTATTTTTTTTACCTTTACCTTTCATCTGTTTCAAAATTGAGTCAGTCACAACTTCAAAGACATCCTTAATC
>BHER01000083.1 GCA_003864555.1 Erysipelotrichaceae bacterium
GTCATAAGTATCCCCTCTTACTCCTGCTTTTTTATAATGTTATTATATCATACCTTATATAATATGGTCATTATATTTGCATTTTTTTTTTGATTATTCGATAGTTATCGGAAGTTTATTTTCTTGAAACGTATTTACCATCTGATGTACTGACGATGATAATATCGGTATCTTGTACAAATAAAGGTACTTTTACTTCAAGACCCGTTTCAACAATAGCCGCTTTATTCGCATTATTGGCTGTGTCCCCTTTTACTGCGGGTTCACATTCTTTAATTGCCAATTCAACTTTATCCGGTAAAGATACACCAAGAATTTCAGTGTTGAATTGTTCAACTTCAACTTCCATATCTTCTTTTAAAAATTTACTTTCCCATGCCATTTGTTTAGCTGGGATTTCAATCATTTCATATGTATCTAAGTCCATGAAAACGAAGGCATCACCAGAATTATATGAATATTGCATTTTTTTATAATCAATTTGGGCTCTGGCAACTTTAATACCTGCATTGAAAGTATGGTCAACTACCGCTCCTGTTCGCAAGTTTCGCAATTTCGTACGAACAAATGCAGCACCTTTTCCGGGTTTTACATGTTGAAACTCTATTACTTTAAAAATTTGATGATCAAACTCTATTGTGACTCCTGTTTTAAAATCATTTACTGATATCATTTATTTTCCTCCTTAGACGCATTTATCTTAATTATACTATAATTAGCTCTTTAGGTAAAGACATAAGATTCTCATTTCCATCTTTTTTTACAAGTACCATATCTTCAATTCGAATGCCACCAAGATTTTCAACATATATTCCGGGCTCAATCGTAACAACCATGCCACTTTCAAGAATACTCTCATCTAATGGACTAAGTCTTGGGAATTCATGAACTTCAATTCCAATACAATGTCCTAATCCATGGCCAAAATTAGCACCATACCCTGCTGTTGTTATAATATCACGTGCAATTTTATCAATATCAGCAGTTTTTAAGCCTTCTGATATTGCAGCGGTAGCTTTTTTTTGGGCTGCAAGCACAGTATTGTAGATGGTAACCATGCTACTAGAACTAGGTGTTCCGAGGGCAAAGCTTCTTGTCATATCAGAGCAGTAACCATCTATTTTGGCACCAAAGTCGATGGTAATAAATTCACCCGACACGAGTTTTTTATCCGTTGGGTGAGCATGTGGAAGTGCCCCGCGGATACCGGATGCAACGATGGTATCAAATGATGTGCCGGATGAACCGAGTTGCTTCATCTGCATTTCAAGTTTGGCAGCAAGCATGGCTTCAGTCATTCCAACTTGAACATATGTCAACATATCAGTAAAGGCAGTCTCAACAACAATGATTGCTTTTTTCATCGCTACAAGTTCAGCTTGCTCTTTGGTTTTTCTAATATTTGCAATAAGCTCTTCAACTGGAATAAATTTTGTTGTCTGGCTTGATATCATGTGATGTTGCCCATACGTGATGCGGTCGGGTTCAAATCCTACACTTTTTGGTTTTATATTTTCAATCATCATATGAAGTTCACCAAGAAGCGGTCCCTTATGGATAATAAGCTCTAGAGGTACTTTAGTTGTTTCCTCTAAAGCTTGTGTTTCATATCGTGAGTCGGTTAGTAAAAACATATCCAGTTGCGTGATGAGAACTGCACCAGAAGAACCACTAAAACCAGTCAAGTAAAAGAAGTTCACAGGATCAATTGTAAAAAAAGCATCAAGTTCAAGTTCTTGCATTTTTTCACGGAGTAGTTTAATTCTTGTTATATAATTCATATTAATTCTCCTCTTCTGCTTCTGCTGCATTTTTTTGGTTAATGATATCAATAGCTTCCGCAACATTTTTAACAATATGGGTAGCAGAATTTTGAACAAAGTCCAAAGAGTAGTCAAAAGCAAAACTATTTGGCGTTATCTCAAACATGCCAATATCATTTGCAGCATCACCAATAACAGCAATCTGTTCAGGTAGGATACCATGCTTAAATAGTAATTTGTTAATAGCAGTTCCCTTTGTATTGCCCTTAGGTCCAATATTGACAGCAGTGATATCACTAAAAATTTCAATTTCTTCACCATAATCTTTTTCAATTGCAGTAATCATATTTGTAATAAAGTCTTCTTGTCCCTCAATATACATTTTTGTAATATCAAAAGTGACATCCTCAAAATGGGCTAAGGTATGAGGGTTTATAGTATAGTTATCACCTTTATAGTTTAGCACCCAGTCCTCAGGTTCCATCAAGAAGTAAATATGGTTTGGCGTACTCACCTCAACTACTGCAAGCTCATCCAGATGTGAGGAAAGATATGTTTTTAAAAAATACTTCGCTTTATTTGAAAACTGCGTCTGGTAAATAAGCTCCCCTCGGTCGTAGGCCACACTCCCATTACCAGAAATTCGGAATGTTGGAGTCGGCAGCTTTTCTTCTTTTGCAAAATTTGAAATCTCAAGATCAGTTCTTCCGGTTGCAAGTGCAAAAACACCACCTGCTGCAACGAAATCATTGACTGCTGCAACATCATGTTTTGAAATATCTTCATTGACATAAAGTGTTCCATCAATATCAGAAAATATATATTTAATCATAATTTCACCTCTCTTTTAAGTAATGTAAGTTCAACTTTTCCTTTTTCACGGTGGATATTTTCAATATACACTGTTTTAATATCACCAATCGAGACAATATTAGCAGGATGCGAAACAAATGTTTTCGAAAGCTTCGAAACATGGGCAAACCCATCATTTTTTAAGCCGATATCAATGAAAACACCAAAATCTGTGATGTTGCGGACAACACCTTCAAGCTCTAAGTCAATATAAAGATCATCTAGTGTTGTAATATTCTGCTTTAAAGCGGGAGCCGAATACTTATCACGCTCGCTGCGCAGTGGATTTCTAAATGCATCTAGAATACCAGAAAGTGTATACTTATCAATATTGAATAGGTCAGGACTAATATTTTTTTCTTGGATTTTATCATGGAGTATCTGTGAGCCAATTTCTGTAACATCACTGCCAAGTGCTGCTAAAATACCCGTTGCAGCTTTATAGCTTTCAGGGTGAATTGCTGTATTATCGAGTGTGTTTTTTCCTTCAATAATACGGAGGAATCCTGCAGCTTGCTCATATGCCTTTTTACCAAAACCTTTTACTTCTAATAGGCTTTTGCGTTGGCTAAAGCGACCATGTTCATCACGGTATGCGATGATATTTTTTGCAGTACTCTTATTTAAGCCTGAAACATATTGAAGCAGTGCTGCACTAGCAAAATTAATATCAACTCCAGCATTATTTACAGCATTATCAACTGTAATACCAAGCTGTTTTGAGAGCTCAACTTGCGATAAATCATGCTGGTATTGTCCAACCCCAAGTGCTTTAGGATCAATTTTCACAAGTTCTGCTAAGGGATCAAGTAAGCGACGGGCAATTGAAATAGCACTCCTTTGCTCAACTGAGAGTGTGGGGAATTCATCAATTGCAATTTTACTCGCAGAATACACACTTGCTCCCGCCTCGCTAACACGGGTGTATTGGATAGGCAACTCATTTTTTTGAATCCAATTGGCAATAAATTGTTCAGATTCTCGTGATGCGGTCCCATTACCAATAGCAATGATTGTAAAATGGTGTGTTTGATATAATTTTAGAAGTGTTGCTTCTGCTGCTGCTGCTTTTTGTTGTGGCATATGGGGGTAAATGACTGAAATTTCTGATAATGTCCCCACACTATTGACAACAGCTAATTTACAACCAGTTCTGAAGGCTGGATCAAATCCGAGGATAATCTGTTTTTCTAGTGGTTTTTGCATCAGAAGCTGGTAAACATTATGCCCAAATAATTCAATTGCCTGTGTTTGTGCAGCTTGTGTCAACTCAGTTCTAATTTCACGATGGATGCTTGGGAGGATGAGTCTTTTGAGTGCATCACTTAGGACTGCTACCATAAACTCTTGATAGGGATGTGAATTTTTAAGTATAATTTGACTTTCAAGATATGCTTGGATTTTCTGCTCATCAGCCTGGATTTTGAGTGTCACAATTTTTTGTTTTTCAGCACGGTTGAGTGCAAGAACTTGATGATGTGCAAGCTTTGGCAATTGCTGGCTAAATTCATAATAGTTTTCATATATTTTTTCAGGATCTAATTCAAAAGCTTTTTTCTTTGCAGTTGAACTAAGGAGGGCAAAACGCCAGTGATGTCGCAGAATTCCATCTCTGATATTGAGGTTTTCACTTACTTTTTGAGCAATGAGATAGCCAACATTTTCAAGCACTTCGGGCACTGTTGGGAAAATATCATTGCAAAATGCTGTAGCTATTGTCTCAAGAGGTGTATTTCCAAAAGCTAGAATAGCATCAGCAAGCGGTGCAAGACCACCATCAATTGCTTTTTTTGCTTTTGTCACTTTTTTTGTTTTATAAGGTTCATAGAGTTGTTCAACTTGTACAATTTTGAGACAAGCATCAATTGAATGTGCAAGTTGGGGACTCAACATACCAAGTTCATCAATGCGTGATTTAACCGTTGTTTTACGCTCTAAAAGCTGGACATCATATTGATACCGATCATTAATTTTACGAATGATTTCTTCATCCACCCCACCAATTTGCTCTTTACGATAGCGTGCAAGAAAATGCACCGTATTTCCTGATGCCAAGAGTGTTAAAATAGTCGTAACTATCTCCTCTTTTAATTTTAAATTATTTGATATTTCCTGAATTATTTCTATTTTCATCCCGTAAATTCCCTTCACATATATTCATCCTCTTTTTTGTTTATATCCTATCTTCGAAAAAAGGAAACAGTATAATAATTGTAGCACATTTTCAGATGTTTTTGTTTATTTTTTGATTTTGACTAGACAATGATAGAAAATTCATGTATAATTTGAAATGTATTTGCCGGTGTGGCGGAATTGGTAGACGCGCTCGACTCAAAATCCAGTTCTTTCACTAGAGTGTCGGTTCGACTCCGACCATCGGTACCATATCAAATAAATCAGCATTGAATTTTCAATGTTTTTTTTA
>BHER01000084.1:2500-4991 GCA_003864555.1 Erysipelotrichaceae bacterium
CGGAGCCGAAGCGAAAGCGAGTCTTAATAGGGCGATTAAGTAGTATGTCATAGACCCGAAACCGAGTGATCTAGCCATGGCCAGGTTGAAGTTGAGGTAATACTTAATGGAGGACCGAACCGACTAACGTTGAAAAGTTAGCGGATGAGCTGTGGCTAGAGGTGAAATTCTAATCGAACTCGGTGATAGCTGGTTCTCCCCGAAATAGCTTTAGGGCTAGCGTAGAACAAAGTCTACTGGAGGTAGAGCACTGATTATGTGATGGGACCATCTCGGTTTACTGAACATAGTCAAACTCCGAATGCCAGATAGATATATTCTGCAGTCAGACAGTGGGTGATAAGGTCCATTGTCGAAAGGGAAACAGCCCAGACCGTCAGCTAAGGTCCCAAAGTGTGTGTTAAGTGGTAAAGGATGTAGAGATGCATAAACAACTAGGAGGTTGGCTTAGAAGCAGCCACCCTTTAAAGAGTGCGTAATAGCTCACTAGTCGAGTGACTCCGCGCCGAAAATGTAACGGGGCTCAAACACACCACCGAAGCTACGGATTTTTATAGAGATATAAGAGTGGTAGGGGAGCGTTCTAATTGAGGAGAAGGTATATCGTGAGGAGTACTGGATTGGTTAGAAGTGAGAATGCCGGCGTGAGTAGCGCAAGTTAAGTAAGAAACTTAACCGTCGAAAGTCCAAGGTTTCCTCCGGAAGGCTTGACCGCGGAGGGTTAGTCGGGACCTAAGGTGAGGCTGAAAAGCGTAGCCGATGGATAACAGGTTGATATTCCTGTACTATAGTAGAGTCGTTATACGATGGAGTGACGGAGAAGGTTAGAGACGCTAACAGAAGAGATGTTAGTCCAAGCAACAAGTTTGATGCGTAGGCAAATCCGCGGATCATAAAGGATGAGTTGTTACGGGGAGCTCGCGAGAGTGTAGGTCATTGATATCATGCTTCCAAGAAAAGCTTCTAAGGAGAAGCTACTATACCCGTACCGAGAACCAACACAGGTGGACGAGGAGAGTATCCTAAGACGAACGGAAGAACTCTCGTTAAGGAACTCGGCAAAATGACTCCGTAACTTAGGGATAAGGAGTGCCTACCCAGGAGACTGGGAGGCCGCAGTGAATAGGCCCAAGCGACTGTTTACCAAAAACACAGCTCTCTGCAAAGTCGCAAGACGAAGTATAGGGGGTGACGCCTGCCCGGTGCTGGAAGGTTAAGAGGAGATGTCAACGTAAGTGAAGCATTGAATTGAAGCCCCAGTAAACGGCGGCCGTAACTATAACGGTCCTAAGGTAGCGAAATTCCTTGTCGGGTAAGTTCCGACCCGCACGAAAGGCGTAACGATTTGGGCACTGTCTCAACGAGAGATCCGGTGAAATCTTAGTACCTGTGAAGATGCAGGTTACCCGCGACAGGACGAAAAGACCCCATGGAGCTTTACTGTAGCTTGATATTGATATTTGGTGTATGATGTACAGGATAGGTAGGAGACTAAGAAGCTTGCACGCTAGTGTTGGTGGAGTCAATGTTGGGATACTACCCTTTATGCAATGAATATCTAACTTATTACCATTATCTGGTAAGAGGACAGTGTCTGGTGGGCAGTTTGACTGGGGCGGTCGCCTCCTAAAGAGTAACGGAGGCGCCCAAAGGTTCCCTCAGAATGGTTGGAAATCATTCGAAGAGTGTAAAGGCAGAAGGGAGCTTGACTGCGAGACAGACAAGTCGAGCAGGGACGAAAGTCGGGCTTAGTGATCTGGCGATACCGGATGGAAGGGTCGTCACTCAACGGATAAAAGCTACCCTGGGGATAACAGGCTTATCTCCCCCAAGAGTTCACATCGACGGGGAGGTTTGGCACCTCGATGTCGGCTCATCACATCCTGGAGCTGTATTTGGTTCCAAGGGTTGGGCTGTTCGCCCATTAAAGTGGTACGCGAGCTGGGTTCAGAACGTCGTGAGACAGTTCGGTCTCTATCCGTCGTGGGCGTAGGAAATTTGCGAGGAGCTGTCCTTAGTACGAGAGGACCGGGATGGACATACCACTGGTGTACCAGTTGTTCTGCTCTAGGGCACGGCTGGATAGCTACGTATGGAAGGGATAAACGCTGAAAGCATCTAAGCGTGAAGCCCCCCTCAAGATGAGATTTCCCATAGTGAATAACTATAAGACCCCATGAAGACTACATGGTTGATAGGTCAGGGGTGTAAGTGTAGAAATACATTGAGCTAACTGATACTAATTGGTCGAGGACTTATTATGATTTTATAAACGTACCTAAAATGAATGAAACCGCATTGTATTATCTAGTTTTGAATATATTAACAGATATTCAAAGAGAAAAGAAACCGATCTGGTGATGAGAGCAAAGAGGCTACACCCGTTCCCATACCGAACACGGAAGTTAAGTTCTTTAGCGCCTGAAGTAGTAAGATTCGATCTTGCGAGATATGGACGTTGCCGGGTTTTCTTTTTTTTTGCCTTTTTTTA
>BHER01000085.1 GCA_003864555.1 Erysipelotrichaceae bacterium
TTATAGTCCTATCTATAATATTACCACTTCTAGAGGAATAACTAGCTTTATTCATTCTCTGCAAATTGGCTCATATAGAGTTTTTCATAAAATCCTTTTTTCTTAAGCAAGTCTTCATGGCAACCTTTTTCAATAATTTGTCCATCTTTCATGACTAAAATAAGATCAGCTTCTTTGATTGTTGACAAGCGGTGTGCAATAACAAAACTTGTTCTACCTTGCATAATTTTTTTCATTGCTTTTTGAATAAGCACTTCAAGTCTTGTATCAACTGAGCTTGTGGCTTCATCCAAAATTAAAATTTTGGGGTTTGAGATAATTGCACGTGCGATTGTAAGTAACTGTTTTTGCCCCTGTGAAATATTTGATGTTTCTTCATTGAGCAGTTCATTATATCCCTCATCTAGCGTTTTGATAAAGTGGTGTACATTCGCAATTTTAGCACTATCTACAACTTCATATTCATTGGCATTTAATTTCCCAAGACGAATATTTTCAGAAATCGTCGTTTGATATAGCCATGCATCCTGTAATACCATACCAAATAGTGAGCGCAATTGTTCGCGAGTCATTTCTTGAATTGAAATGCCATCAATTTTAATTACTCCGCTATTAATCTCATAGAATCGCAGTAAAAGATTGATAAGCGTCGTTTTCCCTGCACCTGTTGGACCAACAATAGCAACAGTTTGACCGCTTTTCACTTCAAAGCTTAAATCTTCAATCAAGATATTTTCAGGATAATATCCAAACTTCACATGTTCGAAAACAACTGTCCCCTCTAACTTTTCTGGTAAGCTTATTTGTTCATACTCTAATTTTTCATCCGGTTCATCTAGAATTTCAAAGATCCGTTTCAAAGATGCAATCAATATTTGCCCTGCGGGTATGAGTTGTGTAATTTGTGATACGGGATTATTGATTTGCCAAACATACTGGCATGCCGCAACAAGGTTACCCACACTTAATGCACCCGAAAATGTCATATAGCCTCCCAGAACTGCAATACCTAAATATGCAATATTCGTAATAAACCCTGATAATGGCATGATGAAAGCAGATAGGACGTTTCCTTTAAATCCTACTTCTGCAATTTCATGGTTGATTGCTTTGAAATCAGCCTCACTTTTAGTTTCTTGTCCATATAACTTCATTACAAAAAAGCCACTATAGTCTTCTTGAATATAACCATTAAGTTTTCCTAAAGAGACTTGAAGATTATCAAAATAACTTTGCGATTTCTTGGTAAAGAACTGCGATACAAAGTAGCTTCCAGGAATAATAAGCCCTGCGATGATTGCAAGTACCCAAGAAATATCGATAAGAATGATAATTGCTGCAACCATTCCAATAACGGATGTTATAATAACCAAAAATCCTTGTTGCATGGCATTCCCAACTGTATCAATATCATTTGTTATCCGACTAAGAATATCACCCTGCTTATGTCCATCAAAATATGAAATCGGCATCCGATTAAGTTTTTCACTTACATCCGTGCGAATTTTTTTCATGGTGTCTTGAATAACTTGTGTCATAAAAACACTTGAAAGATAGACTGCTGTTTGTCCAAACAATACAACCGCTACAATATAGCTTATTATTGTCAGAATATAGTTGAAATTAATAGTTGAAACAATTGTTCCAACTGCAATAATTTTGATATTTTCTTGTATTTCTGTTATTGCAAGTCCCAAAAGATAAGGCACGAGTGCATTTAAAAGTGCTCCAACAATTGCAAATACGATTGCTACAAAAAATTTAATTTTATGTAATTTGATATAACTATAAAATCGTTTTGACATCATTTTGAGTTCTAACATGACAACTCCTCCTTCGATAACTGAGATGCTGCGATATCATAGTATATTTCACTATCTCTTAGTAATTGTTTATGTGTCCCGCGTGCAACAATCTCACCCTTATGTATGACAATAATCTGATCTGCATGCATAATTGTTCCAATCCGTTGCGCAACAATTAGGACTGTTGCGTCCATTGTATGTTTACGTAGCTCTTTTCTTAGAATAGCATCCGTGCGGTAGTCTAATGCTGAAAAGGAATCATCGAATACATAAATTTTCGGTTTACGGACAAGTGCTCTTGCAATCGAGAGGCGCTGTTTTTGTCCTCCTGATAAGTTTGCTCCTGCTTCTGATAATATATGCTCATATCCTCCATCTTTTTTCTCGATGAAGTTTTTAGCTTGTGCAATTTCACAAGCATCCATAATTTCAGCTAAGCTAGCATCTGGATTACCATAGCGTATATTATCTGCAATACTTCCACTAAAGAGGACTGCTTTTTGCGGGATGAAACCAATTTTTTCTCGTAGTCCATGGATATTCATATCTTTAACATCAATACCATCAATTAGGACTGACCCTGAATTTGTATCATAGAACCTTGGAATCAGCTGAATTAATGTTGATTTCCCACTCCCTGTACTCCCGATGAATGCAATTGTTTGGCCCGGTTCTGCCTTGAAGCTAATATTTCTGAGTGCTGGGGTTTCACTTCCATCTGCATATGCAAATGTTACATCTTTGAATTCAATAACACCATGTAATGTTGAAACATCAATCCCACCATCATTTTCAACGATATTGGGTTCTGTTTTTAGTACTTCTTGAATCCGCGCTGCCGATACTGCTGCACGGGGGTACATTGCAAAAAGTGTTGTAAACATCATAAATGAAAAGAGGGCATGAAAGATATAATCAATAAATGCTGTGAGCTGTCCAATTCGCAGACTACCATCACCAACTAAGTTTGTTCCAAACCAGATGATTGCCACAATGATACTTGAAAAAAGAATTCCAAATGCAGGTACTGCTAATGCCATTAAATAAAAGAGACTTTTTGATGTTTTTGTGTAATCATCATTAATTTTTTCAAAGCGACCTTGCTGAAATTTTTCACGCACAAAAGCACGGATAACACGAATACCTGTGAGGCTTTCACGCATGATACGGTTAATACTATCTAAATTGCGTTGTTGGCGGCGCGATAGTGGTGCTGAGAGGATTGCCATCCAAATTACCGCAATAATCAGGAGTGGGAACGCCACTGCAAGTGTTAAAGACAGCGATGGGCTTGTTTTAATTGCCATAACAATACTTGCAACGAACATAATTGGTGTAATCATTCCGATGCGCAATAGCATTTGGGTAAAAAGCATAACTTGGTAAGGATCATTATTTGTCCGCGTCATCAAAGATGCCACACCAAAATGGTTTACCTCAGTTGCTGAAAATGTCCGCGTTTTTGCAAAAAGTTCATCCCGGATATCCCGAACAACATTCGTTGAAATCCTAACAGCAAAATATGCTAAAAAGAGTACACCAATAAGACCGATAATAATAATTCCAAGCATCATCATTGCGTACTGGAAAATAACCTCTTCTTTTTGGGCAATTATACCCTCATCGACAATTTTGGCAAGGAGTGTTGGTAGCCCCAACTCTATAATAACAAAACCAAAAACTGAAATGAAATTCAGCGCCAGTAGTTTTTTATATTTTTTGATGTAACGAATCATTATATTCATTTTTTTACCTCATTTTTTTATTTTAATTTATTAGATTAAATAACTATTTCATCATTTTATTTCCCTCTAAAGTAATAGTCTAATACTATTATTATATCATATTTTAAGCATCATGCAATATATACTCTGAACACTTTTTTCACAAAAAAAAGAGCACTATCTAATAGTACCCTTTTCGATAAAATATTCATAGAATTAGATTAATTCTGCGAAATGTTTAAGTGTACGAATTAATTGGTTTGTATATGAAGCTTCATTATCATACCAGCTAACAACTTTAACAAGCGTTTTACCTTCTAAAGACATAACTTTTGTTTGTGTTGCATCAAATAATGAACCGTATGACAATCCAATAATATCAGTAGAAACAATTTCGTCTACATTATATCCGTAAGACTCATTTGCTGCCGCTTTCATTACTGCATTTACTGACTCAGGTGTCGCATCTTTTGAAACGATTGCAACTAATTCAGTTAATGATCCAGTGATTACTGGTACACGTTGAGCTGAACCGTCTAATTTTCCTTTTAATTCAGGAATAACAAGTCCAATTGCTTTTGCTGCTCCAGTTGTATTTGGAACAATATTTGCTGCTGCTGCGCGTCCACGACGTAAGTCACCTTTTGCATGAGGAGCATCTAATGTATTTTGATCATTTGTATAAGCATGAATTGTTGTCATAAACCCTTCAACAATACCAAAGTTATCATTTAAAGCTTTTGCCATTGGCGCTAAACAGTTTGTAGTACATGATGCACCAGAGATAACTGTCTCAGAACCATCTAAAATATCATGGTTTACATTGTAAACTATTGTTTTAACATCACCAGTTGCTGGTGCTGAGATAACAACTTTTTTAGCTCCTGCTTTAATATGTAATTCTGCTTTTTCTTTATCTGTGAAAAATCCTGTACATTCTAGTACTACATCTACACCTAAAGTTCCCCATGGTAAGTCTGCTGGATTTTTTTCAGCATAGATTTTAATTTCTTTTCCATCTATTTTGATTCCTTCAGCTGTTACTTCAACATTTTTGTCAAAACGCCCTTGTGCTGAATCATATTTTAATAAGTGTGCCAATGTTGCTGCATCCGTTAAGTCATTGATTGCTACGATATCAAATTCTGGATTTCCAAACATATAGCGTAATGCTAATCGTCCTATACGTCCAAATCCATTAATTGCTACTTTTACTGCCATAGTAAATTCCTCCTAAATATTTTCTGTATATGCTTAATTTGCATATCTACAT
>BHER01000086.1 GCA_003864555.1 Erysipelotrichaceae bacterium
ATTTAAAATAGAATGGCAAGTATATTTAGATGATTGCTTTTGAAACAAAGCCCTCAGCTTTTTCAAGTCTGATTTTAGCATCTGCTGCCGAACAATCAGCAAGCAGCATAACAATGGCCAGTTTAGGGTGGTTATTTGATGCTAGCAATGCTTTTTCAGCAACTGCTCTTTCAACTCCAGTTGCTTCCATTACAATGTTTTTAGCACGTTCAACTAGTTTAATATTTGTTTGTAAAACATCTACCATTAAGTTTTTATATGCTTTTCCTGTTCTAACCATTGCACCAGTTGATAACATATTTAAAATCATCTTTTGTGCTGTCCCAGATTTTAATCGTGTTGAACCAGTCAATACTTCTGGACCTGCATCAATTTCAAGTGGTAATTTTGAGGCTTTTCCAACTAATGAATTTTTATTACAGGTTACAGCAATTGTTGCTGCTCCAATTTCATTTGCATATTCAAGTCCTGCAATAACATATGGCGTTCGCCCGCTTGCTGCAATACCTACAACTACATCATCTGCATTTAAGTTGATTTTTTTCAAATCATCGATACCAAGTTGCTCTGAATCTTCTGCACCTTCTACTGCTAGGACAAACGCTTTTTCCCCACCTGCAATAAGACCTACTACTTGTTCAGGAGCAACACCAAAAGTTGGTACACATTCAACGGCATCAAGTACACCTAAGCGACCACTTGTTCCTGCCCCGGTATAAATAAGCCGCCCCCCTTTTTTAAATGCTGCAGCAATGATTTCAATTGCCTCACCAATCATTGGTACAATTTCTCCCACTGCTTGTGATACTTTTGCATCTTCTTCATTCATGATTTGAGCAAGCTCTACACCATTCATTTCATCTAGATGTAGTGTTTTCTCATTTCTTTTTTCTGTTGTTAAATTATCAATTTTTACCATTTTTTTTCCTCACTTTTTTATATTAGAGCATGGTGACAATACATTGCTACATGCTCATTTTTTTGGCTATATTAGTCTAAACGATCCATCATTTCTTCTTTGAAACCAAAGAGATACGTTAAAACAAATCCACCGATATATGCTGTAACTAAACCTGCAACATACCATAACCATAATCCATCAGCAATTAATGGAATAAGTACAAGTCCTGATGGACCAATTGCGATGGCACCTACTTGTTGCCCTGTAAAAATTGGTGCAAGTGCAATAACTGCGCCACCGAATCCTGCTCCTAGACATGCAGTAACAAATGGCCAGAATAATGGTAATGAAACACCATAAATAAGTGGCTCACCAACTCCTAAAAATCCTGCTGGTAACGCTGATGCAATCAATTCTTTCATTGGTTTATGTTTTGTTTTCACATAAACAGCAATAGCTGAACCAACTTGTCCTGCTCCTGCCATTGCAAGAATAGGTAATAATACTGTGCTTCCTGTTTCACGAATTAAATCAGCATGCACTGGTGTAAGTCCGTGGTGTATTCCAAGCATTACGAGTGGTAAGAATGCTGCCGATAATACATATCCACCAACAACTCCACCTTGTTTCAATGCAACTTCAATGAGTAAAAATGTAATTGCATTCATTAATACTGCTGCTAGAGGCATAATAACAAATAATGTTACAACCGACCCTAACAAAATTGTAATAAGTGGCACTAAGAATAAATCGAGAACTGCTGGAATAACTTTACGTACTTGTTTCTCAATTTTTGCAAATACATATGCTGAGAAAATGACTCCTATTACGCCACCAAGTCCTGCTTTAAGTGTAATATTCAACACTGGCAATACAAGTGGTATTGCACTCACATCACCTTTTGCTGCAATTCCTGCAAGTGCAGGTGCGAATACTAACGCCCCAGCGATTGCTCCTAAAACTGGTGTTCCACCAAATTCTTTTCCGGCATTATATCCAACAATGATATGTAATGTTGAGACAAGTAGTCCCCCCATTGCTGCAAAAAGTAAATACCAAGGATTTCCAACAACGTCCGGTTGAGAAATTTTAATAATATTTGCAATTGCTGCAATTAATCCTGTACCAACAAATCCTGGAATAAGTGGTATAAAGATATTACCAACATGTTTTAAGCCTTTTTGAAAAGCACTCGTTTATTTTGCTTTTACTTTTGCTTTCATATCCTCAGCAATATTTGATGGATTACTATTATTTTCAGTATTTGCTGACATTCCAGTTACTTCTTGAAATGCATCACATGCGCGTTGTGCATGTCCAGGACCTACAATAATTTGTAATTGTTCTCCTTCAACCACGCCTAAAACACCTTTCAATGCTTTAATCTCTGCTCCTTTTACTAAACTTTCATCTAGTATATTAATACGCAAGCGCGTCATGCAGTTTGTGAAACTTTTAATGTTTTCTTTTCCACCAATTAATGGAAGGATTTGTTGTCCTAAATCTTTGTAGTCCATACTATTACCTCTTTCGTTTTTTAATTTTTTTACTACTGGTCAATTATTGTAAATAAGATTACGGGATTCCCCTGTAAAACATCTAGTATATCGAAGTAATCCTTGTGCATTACCCCAACACATATTGTTTTATCATTCTGCGATGCATCTGTGTGGATGAGATGGATTTCACCTGCATAGCGACCTTGCATGCTACTATCCATGAAAATTGTTCCTCGGGTTCGTTTCGCAGAACGATCTAGCGTAGTCTCATGTATATATTTATTATATCCCCGTGTATTTTCAAGTCTCCATGAAATAGCATTTTGCTCAATTCGTACAGACCAACCATGGTCTTTCATACTTTCATATAATGCTGGTTCCACTCTCGAGAGTGGAAATGATATCTGACCCATTTTAAGATATTTTGTAATATAGTCACAATTAGCTTGATCAATTATGCCCTCAGCAATAAATATCTTATCTACTTTGTATTTTCTCATTTGCAACATAAAATTGACATAAGCCGTTTTTTGTCGCTGTTGCTCTAGCATTGGTAATTTCAAAAATAGTGGTGCACGTAAGAATTCATCTCCAGGAATAAAACTATAAATCGGAATATTATATTTACGTAGCAATTCGTTTTGTTCCAAAAAGTACTGTTCGGTTATCCCTGATTCTGGTCGCGGATAATAATTATGCCAACCAATTAAATTATCTACTTTCATTTCAATCAAATCAGCCTCTGTTATCGTGCTTGCATTTAAGGCAACTTGCAATCCAGTTTCTGCAATACTGCTAATCTCCTTAATTGTAAACCCAAAATCAATCCGCACACCGATAATTCCATAGTTTTGTAATTTCCCGATATCTGCTATCGAAATTTCTAAGCGTTCGAGTGTTAGCGGTGAAATATCAGCAAAAAAATGATATCCATGTTTAATATTCAATGTTTTGAGCCAGTCGACAAAATCATGCAATCCTGTTGCCTCGGGTATATGTAAAGACACAAAAAATAATTTCACCCCAAGCTCTTCTGCTTGCATGCATACTGCTTTTTTAGCAAGATCTGTATCTGTTGGGTAGAGTGACATTCCAAGTATCATTTAAATTACCAACCTTTCCTCACAATATTATACGTATTTTGTAGAGCATTCACTTTATCTGAACCAAGAAGCGCACAACATGTATGGTAAAGAACATCTACAACATATAATTGTACAATTCTAGAAGTTAATGCACTACTACGAAAATCTTTTTCTAAACCTGCAACTTCTAAATTAATATCTGCTGCCACCGATAGTGCCGTATGCCCCGCTTTGACAATTGCAATAATTGGCACGCCTTGTGATTTAACTTGGCTTACCAATTCTAGAATCTCCTGCTTCTCACCTGAGTATGAAATTGCAATAAGCACATCTTCTTTTTGTGCTTGTAATAAAGCTACCTTCCGCAAATCATTATCCGTATAGACCATAGCATCTTTTTGAATTCTAAGAAGTTTTTGAAATAAATCTTGTGCAACCAAATCACTTGCACCAATCCCTACTAAATAGATGCGTCGAGCGCTTAGAATTGCTTCTGCTGCTAGTTTAATTTGGTCCTCTTTCAGCCTCTTATACGTATTTTTCAATGCAATAGTTGTTTGTCCGAGAACATTCTCAGAAATTTTTGCCGAAAAATCATCTGACTCTGGGCTAATTATCGTATATTCATCTATTAATGATAATTCACGAGCAAGTGATATTTGGAGATCTTTTAGTCCGTAATAATCAAAAAGATAGCAAAATCTGCTAATTGCTGCGTGGCTTGCATCACATAGTATGGCTAACTCTTCGGTAGAGTAATAGATTGCTGCTTGAGGATTATCCAGTAATTCTGTTGCTATCCTCTTTTGTTTTTTTGTAAGTTTATCCATTCGTTCTCGTATCTGGTAGATAATATTGCTCATATTTTTACACCTCACACTTTGAATAACTTTTTCTACATTCTAACACCAATTTTTCAAAAAAACAAGGTCTTTCAAGAAAGACAATTTTTTTTCATATTTATGGTTTTTTTTAAAGATAAAGTTAAGTTTTTTCTAGTTTTTGTAATTTTTTTTCAGTTTATTTCTTAAAAAAAGCATCCTTGCTGTACATTATCTTGTACGAGCAAGGATGCTTAAGTTCATCTAATTACTTGTTTTTTAAGTTATAGAATGATTGTAGTCCGTTATACACTGCCGTTTCACCTAACTCATCTTCAATACGAAGTAATTGGTTATAT
>BHER01000087.1 GCA_003864555.1 Erysipelotrichaceae bacterium
GTATGATTTTATTTTTAAAATGATGAAAAATTCGAAAGTACAAGAAAAAAAGCAACAACAAGAAGCCGCTTTTATTCAAAAGCAGGAAGTGTTGAGTAAATCAGAAGCCGCTGCAATAATTATCGCTTTAGGAAATACTGATAATATTATACGTATCGAACAATGTGCAATTCGTATACGGGTATATGTTGGCGAAATCTTGCAGGTTGACCAAAAAGGATTAAAAGCTGCAGGTGTGAGTGGTATCATCAAAACTTCAAGAAATATCCAACTTATTGTTGGTGATCGGGCTGAACAAATTGCACAAGAAATTGAAGAAATAGTAGGGATGAAAAAATGAAAAAAGTACTCTTCATTTCATCAACTGGTGGGCATTTCAATGAACTACGAAAACTCGAAGAACTTTTTGATTTTTTCGATACAACACTTGTAGTGGAAAAACAACGGCAGAAACCAAATTTAGTAAAAAAAGAATATGCGCTCCCGTATGGAACACGAAAGTATAAAATAAGATACTGTGCTATTTTTTTACTAATGGTATTAAAATCCTGTTATATTTTTGCCCGTGAAAATCCTGAGGTGATTGTAACAACGGGTTCGCATACGGCAGTGCCAATGTGTTATCTAGGTTGGTTATTTAAGAGGAAAGTTATTTTTCTGGAGAGTATTGCGCGCGTGCGAACAAAGTCGTTAACAGGCATACTTATTGAGCATAAATGTGATATAATTTTGGTTCAATGGGAGTCAATGCTTACTGTCTATGACAAAGCACAATATGTTGGTCGCATTTTATAAAAAGGGGATGTTATTGATGATTTTTATCCTGCTCGGTACACAGAAAGTTCCTTTTTTGCGGCTCATTGCAGAATTGGATGCATTACGTAAAAATGGTGTTATTTCCCCTTCACAAAAAATTATTATTCAAGCAGGGTATACACCAGTTATCGAGAGCGCGGGCCTAGAGGTGTATGATTTTTTAACAAGTGAACTATATGATAAGCTATTAGATGAGGCAGAATTAGTTATTACACATGGTGGTGCAGGAAGTATTTTTGATGCACTCAATAAAAATAAAAAAATTATTGCTCTGAGCAGATGCAAAGCATTTGGTGAACATGTAGATGATCATCAAGCAGAACTCGTTTTAGCATTATATAGCCAAGGGTATTTAATTGGCGAACCAACACTCCAAGAAAGTTTTACGAGATTAGAAAACTACCAATTTCAAAAGTATTATTCTAATAAAACAGAAATTATTACGAGGATAAAAGAATTAATCGAGGAGGAAAAGTAAAATGAAAAAAGTTAGGAAAGCAGTTATTCCAGCAGCAGGTCTAGGAACAAGATTTTTACCAGCAACAAAAGCACAACCGAAAGAGATGTTACCAATTGTTGATAAGCCAACAATCCAATTTATTGTTGAAGAGGCAGTTGCAGCAGGGATTGAGGATATTATTATCGTAACAAGTGGAAATAAGCGATCAATTGAAGACCACTTTGATAAATCATATGAACTAGAAGATACCCTAGAGAAAAAAGGGAAACTTGAGTTACTTGAAATTGTCAGAGGAATTTCCAATTTAGTGAATATCCATTACATTCGACAAAAAGAACCAAAAGGACTAGGACATGCGGTATTATGTGCAAAAACATTCATTAATGATGAACCATTTGCAGTTTTATTAGGTGATGATATTGTCTATACAGAACCAAATAAAGATGTGGCATTGAAACAATTAATGACAATATTTGAAGAGCGAGATGCATCGGTTATTGGTGTCCAAACAGTTGCTAAAAAAGATGTTGATAAATATGGAATCGTACAGCCATCGAAAACAGCACAGTTTACGGATGAACGCTTATTTAGATTATCAGATATGGTAGAAAAACCAACTGTAGAACAAGCACCATCACAACTTGCAGTTCTTGGTCGTTATGTGCTCACACCTGAAATATTCAAATTTTTAGAAACACAAGAAGCAGGAGCTGGAAACGAAATCCAGTTAACGGATGCAATTAAGCGGTTAATGGAACTCCAACAAGTATATGCTTATGATTTTGAGGGGACACGGTATGATGTGGGAGATAAATTTGGATTTATCCAAGCAACAATAGATTATGCATTGCGTGATAACCAATTAAAAGACCAGACAACAGAGTATATTCAGAGTATTGCTACTAAAATATCAGAGAAAAAAAATTATGAGGGTGAATCAGATGAAAAAAAGTGGAAGTAAAGTGATTTCTCTCATATGTATATTTGGATTTATCCTAGCAGGTTGCAATATTGAAATAGTTGCAACCTATGATACAATTATTCTAGGTAGTGGGATTAGTAGCCTTGTAGCTGCAGCAGATTTAGCTGACAGTGGTAGGCGTGTTATGATTGTTGAGCAGCGTGGTATTGCAGGTGGGAATAAAAGACTACTAACAGATGGTATTTCTATTTTAGATGAAAGTGCAGATAGCTATGAGTCATTTGAGCGTGATATTTTGCAAAGTAATCCCGGAACAATAAGCAATTTTTTCATGCATAGGATTATCACAGAATCAGCACTAATTCCGGCATGGTTTGATAACCAAGGTATCACATTAGATCAAAAGATACGGATGCCCGGGAATACAACGAGTAGGACATTAACTACCGGTTTGGGTGAACATACGGGTAAACATATTATTACGTTAATGGAGCATAAATTGCGTGAAAAGGGTGTTGAAATCCACTATAACACACAAATAAGTGAAATCGAGGCAAAGGATGGATTATACCAATTGACAATCTTAAGCCCAAATACAGAAGTCATCATTAATACACGAACGCTTGTTCTAGGAGAAGATAATGATAAATTATACGACACTTCAATTCCCTTAGAAAATGAAGCATCATTAGATAAGTTTCATGAAAAGACAGTTATTCCGACTTCAAATGGAATGGAACTTTTAAATACACTGGGAGCAGATTTTAGTGTTAGTGGTGAGGTTACATATGTGGATACATATAATTTAACAAGTGCTCAGCCCATTAGTGCAGTCATGCGAACATATGGTGCAATGCTGATTAACAAAGAGGGAAATCGCTTTGTAGATGAAATGCAGAATATTGAAACTGTTTCAAAAGAAATCATCAAACAAACAGATCAAGTTGCTTATCTTGTTTTTGACGATATTTTAGATGAGCAATTGAATTTTTTACGTGAAGATTATCCAAATGGAATACGCGAAAGCTCACCCGCACCAAGTGATTTAGCAACAAAAATTGGTGTGCCTGAGGAGGCTCTTTACAAAACAATAAGCGAATATAGTGCAATTGTAAAAAATAAGAAAGATCCTGATTTTAATAAAGTATTTTCAGATGAGGCAATAACAATAGCTTTTTCCAAAGGTTGGAGAAGCAATACGGTGTACTCAGCAATACAAGTGCAACCAAGCTTACACGTGCGGCAGTCATATGCTGCAGTAAGTGATAAACTTGAGGTCCTACAGCGGGGGATCCCACTAAAGGGCATCTATGCCATTGGGGATAGTGCCGCAGGAATACAACCTGCTAAAATGCTCCCAGGGACTGAATACACCTATGGAATTGTGATGGGCCGCATAGTTAGCAATTCCATTAATACATACATTGAAAAAATATAAAAGAAGAAAGTAGCGTGAATTATTATGCCGACTCCACATATTTCAGCACCAAAAGGTGCATTTGCTAAAACCGTTTTAATGCCAGGAGATCCACTTCGTGCAAAGTATATTGCAGAAACATTTCTAGAAAATGCTGAACTGGTAACATCAGTTCGGAATATACTTGGTTATACAGGAACATACAAAGGGAAGAAAATATCAGTTATGGGTTCAGGAATGGGTCAACCATCGATTGGAATTTATTCGTATGAACTCTATACAGAATATGATGTTGAAAATATTATTCGTATTGGCTCATGTGGTTCATATCAAAAAGATGTGAATATAAGAGATATCATTATTGCACAAGGTGCATGTTCAGAATCAAATTTCGTACATCAGTATGGACTACCGGGAATGTTTGCACCAATTGCTGATTGGTCATTACTTCGCCGTGCAGTTGATATTGCCGATCAACAGGGAAAAAAGGTGCTAGTTGGGAATATTCTTTCAAGTGATGTTTTCTATAATGCGACGCCCGATGCCCTTCATAAATGGGCTGCAATGGGAGTTCTAGCAGTTGAAATGGAAGCGGCAGCACTCTATATGAATGCTGCAAAACTTGGTAAAAAAGCACTCTGTATTTTGACTGTTTCGGATTCATTGATAACACATGAATCAACATCAGTTGAAGAACGTGAGACAACATTTACTGAGATGATGGAAATTGCCTTAGAATTTGGAGAATAGAAAATTCTTCTTTCCCCCATTGCTAAGTGATGGAGAAATATAAAAATAGTTAAAATTAGGTTATTCCTCTTCTAAAATTATAAGAAGGAGGGATAGCCTAGTTTTTTTATGAAGTCTGCAGTAAAATTTTAGTACTCGAATAGGAAAGATACCGAAAACTATTGACTCTGTTTTCTATTTTTTATATAATGAAATAAAATAAGGGAGGACATGTGATGAAAATTTATAAAATAACAGCAGTACATCATCATTTTAATAGGGTTGGATAA
>BHER01000088.1 GCA_003864555.1 Erysipelotrichaceae bacterium
TAATATTCTCGCAAAACCAGAATTCTTCATTGGAATTATTGTCTTTGTTGGATATGTCTTATTAGGAAAAAAATGGTATGAATCATTTGCAGGATTCATTAAAGCAACAGTCGGATATATGATTTTAAATGTTGGTGCAGGGGGACTTGTTTCAACATTCCGCCCGATTCTTGCAGGTTTGAATGGCCGATTTGGCTTAAATGCTGCAGTTATCGACCCATATTTTGGGTTAAATGCAGTCAATGATGGACTTAAAAGTTTAGGTATTTCAACATCATGGACACTTATTGCATTATTGATTGGTTTTATTATCAATATTATTCTTGTCCTTTTAAGACGGTATACAAAAATTAGGACGCTTTTTATTACAGGACATATCATGGTACAACAGGCAACAACTGTTACCTGGATTGTCTTCCTCTTTTTCCCAGAATTACGTAATATTACAGGAGCACTTGTTATTGGATTACTTGTTGGACTTTATTGGGCAGTTGGATCAAATTTAACTGTAGGACCAACACAACGTCTGACAAACAATGCCGGATTTGCAATTGGACATCAGCAAATGTTTGCAGTGTGGGTTGCTGATAGAGTTGCTGGGAAACTTGGCGATCCTAAGAAGAACTTGGATTCGCTTAAATTACCAAAATGGCTTTCAATGTTCCATGATACGGTTGTTTCAAGTGGGGTATTGATGATTCTGTTTTTCGGAATTATCATGCTAGTATTAGGTGAACCCTATATGCGTGAAATTGATCCAACCTTCCCGGCATCAATTTCATTTATTACCTATATCATTTCACAATCACTTAAATTTTCAGTCTACTTGGTTATTTTGATGACAGGGGTACGGATGTTTGTATCTGAGCTTACGGCATCATTCCAAGGGATATCAACACGCGTTTTACCAGGGGTATTACCTGGTGTTGATTGTGCAGCAACATATAATTTTGGTTCACCAAATGCCCCATTATTCGGGTTTGTATGTGGAGCAATTGGACAATTTATTGCAATTGCATTACTGGTAATTTTTGGCTCACCGATCCTTATTATTACAGGATTTGTTCCAGTATTTTTTGATAATGCAACAATTGCTGTCTACGCCGATAAAAAAGGTGGTATCCGAGCTGCTGTTATTTTAACATTTATATCAGGGGTACTACAAGTACTTGGTGGTGCGGTTGCAGTTTGGTTATTTGAATTAAGCGGTGGTTGGCATGGAAATATTGATTGGAGTACACTTTGGCCAGTATTTGGATTGCTTATGAAGTATCTTGGATATGGTGGTATTGTAATAACAGTATTATTCTTCCTAGCAATTCCGCAATTACAATACTTTTTTTCAAAAGATAAAAAAGCATATGAAGATGGTCTAGAATAAAAAATGAAGGAGAATGTCGAATGTTAAAAATATTAGCTGCCTGTGGAAACGGGATGGGTTCAAGTATGGTTATTAAAATGAAAATCGAGAATGCTTTAAAAATATTAGAGATCGAAGAATACCGTGTGGACTTTTGTAGTGTTGGTGAGGCTAAGTCTGTTGCCAATGGATACGATATTGTTGTGGCATCACAACATCTAATTAATGAATTAGAAGGACGAACAACTGGTAAGTTAGTTGGTCTGGCAAACTTAATGGATGATGTTGAAATTAGAGAAAAATTAGAAGCAAATATTAGTAAGGGGTGAGTTGGATGTCAGATTTAAGACAATCATTAGCAGCAGAAAAATCAATCCTTTTACAGCAAAAAGCCAACACATGGGAAGAGGCAATAGCGCTATGCGTTGCGCCTCTTGAACAATCGGGGGCAGTAAGTGATGCTTATGCAAAAGCAATTATTGCATCAACTTTGGCGCATGGTCCCTATTATATTTTGACACCCGGAATGGCGATGCCACATGCAAGGCCAGAAGATGGGGTCATGCGGAATGCTTTTTCACTCATAACACTAGTAGAGCCGGTCATTTTCCCAGATGGGAAGCCGGTATCAATTCTAGTATGTCTTGCAGCAACGAGTGCAGAAATCCATTTAAGTAAAGCAATCCCCCAAATTATAGCACTTTTTGAATTGGATGATATTTTCAATAAATTAGCACAAGCAGAGGATGAATCAGCTATTTATGACTTACTTGAGCAAACAAAAGGAAGTAAATATCTAGCAAATTTTACTGACTAAAAAGAGGAGAGATATAATGGCAAAACCACTATTACAAATAGCCTTAGATAATTTAAATGAAAAAGATGCTTATGCGAGTATCACTCAAGTTGCAGAAGCAATTGATATTATAGAAGTTGGGACAATTCTTATTTGTGCAGAAGGTAAAAGTATTGTACAGAAATTGAAAACAACATACCCAAATAAAATTATATTAGCAGATGCAAAAATTGCGGATGCGGGTAAAATTTTAACACCAATGATGTTAGATAGTGGTGCTGATTGGACAACGCTTATCTGCTGTGCTGAACTTGCAACTATTGCAGGTGCATTAGAAGTCGCAGCCGAGCGGAGCAAAGATATCCAAATAGAGTTAACAGGGTATTGGGATTTTGATCAAGCAGTTGCTTGGAGAGGTCTAGGTGTAGATCAAGTTGTCTACCATCGCTCACGTGATGCTCAAGCAGCAGGTGTGGATTGGGGGCCAGCTGATTTAGATAAAATTGGAAGACTCTGTGAATTGGGATTTAAAGTAACAGTTACTGGTGGAATTACAGTAGATGACTTGAAAATTTTTGCAAAATATCCGATTTATATTTTTATTGCGGGTCGCTCAATTCGCGATGCACCAAATCCATTAGCTGCAGCAGAGGCATTTCAAATAGAGCTTGCTCGATTATGGAAGTAACATCTGGAAAAAAGAGGAGTTCCTCTTTTTTTTCTTAAGAAAATAAAAAAGATATGAAAGGATGAAGAGGATGAAAATAGTATTAGGAATTTATGAAAAAGCACTTCCCAAAAACATTAGCTGGTTAGAGCGTTTGCAATTAGTAGCGGAACTTGGTTTCGATTTTCTTGAAATTTCAGTTGATGAAACGGATGAACGGCTAGCACGACTTAATTGGAGTCTTGGGGAACAACTTGAGGTAGTTTGTGCATGCAAATTAACCAAAATACCAATCCGATCGCTCTGTTTAAGTGCCAATAGACGATATCCCTTAGGATCGATGGATGAAAGTATACGCATCAAAGCACTGGAGATTATAGAAAAAGCCTGTGCACTAGCGCTAAGTTTAGGTGTTAGGGTCATACAGATGGCGGGGTATGATGTCTATTATGAACAAAAAAGTGAGCAGACAAAAGCAAATTATATCACGGGTATGAAAGAGGCACTAAAAATTGCGGCACGCTACCAGATAGTGCTAGCAATTGAAACGATGGATGATCCATTCATGTCATCCATAACAAAATACTTAGAAATTAAAAAACAACTTCCCTCACCATGGTTACAAGTATATCCAGATTTAGGGAATTTATCTGCATGGCCTGAAAATGATGTCAGTGTCGAATTAGAAAAAGGAAAAGATGAGATAGCAGCAATCCATCTCAAAGATACGCTTGCTGTATCTGAGGAATTTCCCGGGAAATTCCGGGATGTCCCATTTGGAAGTGGTTGTGTTGACTTCCTATCCCATTTGAAAAAGCTTGTCGAGCTTGATTATAGTGGACCCTTTTTACTTGAGATGTGGAGTGAGGATAGCGTAGATTTTAAAAGTGAAATCAGCGAAGCAAAAAAATATATGATAGCCCAATTGGAAGGAGCAGGATTCAAATGTTAGAAAAATTAAAACAGGAAGTCCTAGAGCAAAACTTGGCATTACCACTAGCCGGACTCGTCAAATGTACATGGGGGAATGCTAGTGCACGTGATAGTGAAACAGGCTTTATCGTCATAAAACCAAGTGGCGTTGCATATGCTGATATGAGAGCAGCTGATATGGTTGTAGTCAATAGCATTGGGGAAATTCTTGAGGGATCACTCCGACCATCATCAGATCTTGCAACCCATTTGTATCTCTATGCGCAATACCCAGAAATTGGTGGGATTGTGCATACACACTCAACAACAGCAGTAAGTTTTGCACAAGCACGCATACCAATTCCGGCACTTGGAACAACCCATGCTGATTATTTTTGCAAGGATATTCCGATAACCCGTCCACTTAGTGCAGCAGAAGTTCAAACAGAATATGAAAAAAATACCGGAGTAGTTATTGCCCAAACACTGGCAGAAAATCAGGTACAACCACTTGAAATGCCCGGAATCCTTGTTGCTGGTCATGGCCCATTTACTTGGGGAAAAACAGTGAAAGATGCTGTCTACCACAGCATTGTTTTGGAAGAAGTTGCACAAATGGCATACCAAACGGCACAACTTATTGCTAATCCACCAGTAATTGAAGCATATCTCCAGCAAAAACATTATACACGGAAGCATGGGAAAGACGCTTATTATGGACAAAAATAAAAACATTTTTACACAATATTTTAATAT
>BHER01000089.1 GCA_003864555.1 Erysipelotrichaceae bacterium
GCATAATACTCTCCTTCCCTCATAAAAAATGTGCCTAGTTTCCAATAGCATCGTATTTTTTATAATCTTTTAGGATACTTAATTTTTTTTAATGCAGGAGACCTATCACAAAGACCTGCATCTGGATATGTTATTTAATTAATTCTAGTCGGCGGAAAATTGCATCAACATTTTTTAAATGATAGCGTGGATCAAAGCAATCATTGATTTGTTCGGGGGTCAGCATCGCACTAATTTCACTACTTGCTTCAATTAATATTCTATAATGCGTTTGTGTATCCCATGCCTCCATAGCAAGTGGTTGTACAGTGTCATAACTACGTTCACGAGACCAACCTTTATCAACAAGTGCTAAAAGAATGCGCTGTGAGAAAATCAAGCCAAGCGTCCGGTCGATATTACGTAGCATATTTTCGGGATAGACAAATAATGTGTCGATAATACGGGTAAATCGAGCTAGCATATAATCAAGTAGCATTGTTGCATCAGGCATAATTATCCGCTCAGCGGATGAGTGTGAGATATCACGTTCATGCCAAAGCCCAACATTTTCGTATGCTGTAATCATATATCCCCGGATAACGCGTGCGCAACCACTCATGTTTTCTGAACCAATTGGATTACGTTTATGTGGCATCGCACTTGAACCTTTTTGCCCTTTTGCAAAATACTCTTCCACTTCGCGCACTTCCGATCGTTGTAAATGGCGGATTTCAATCGCCATTTTATCAAGTGTTGTTGCAATTAATGCAAGTGTACTCAAATAAAATGCATGGCGATCGCGTTGGAGTGTTTGTGTTGAAACTTCTGCATTATCAATTCCAAGTGCTGCACATACATATTCTTCTACTGCTGGTGGTGTATTTGCAAATGTTCCAACTGCACCTGATATTTTCCCAACTTCAATTTGCTCACGTGCTAGCTCGAAGCGACGCATATTACGACGCATTTCATCATACCAAAGTGCAAATTTCAAGCCAAATGTGGTCGGCTCTGCATGGATACCATGTGTTCGCCCAATCATCACTACATCTTTATAGACAACTGCCTGTTTTTTCAAAACGGTAATCAGATCTTCCAAACCAGTTTGTAAAATATCATTCGCTTGTTTGAAAAGATATCCATACGCAGTATCTACTACATCTGTTGATGTAAGTCCATAATGTATCCATTTTTTCTCATCTCCAAGTGATTCACTTACAGAGCGTGTGAATGCGACAACATCATGCTTTGTTTCCAACTCAATTTCTAAAATCCTTGGAATTGAATACTGTGCTTTTGCACGAATTGCCTCTACATCTGCAGCGGGTATTTCACCAAGTGAACTCCAAGCTGCTACTGCTTCAATTTCTACTGCTAACCATGCATCAAAGCGATTTTCATCACTCCAGACATTTCGCATTCCTGCTCTACTATATCTTTCTAACATGCTATTTCCTCCCATTTTTTGATAAAATCTTCTTTCTAGTATGATATATCAAATGCTATATGATTTTGAAAGTAGGCAGCCTCAATTGTATTTTCAAGTAGCATTGTAATTGTCATTGGACCTACGCCTCCTGGAACCGGAGTCACAATACTTGCAACTTCTAAAACATCTGTCGTTTTGACATCACCTAGTAACTTTGTCGTTCCACTTGCACGATTAACACCAACATCAATCACAATTGCCCCCGATTTTACATACTCTTTCGTAATAAATTCGGCCTTGCCGATAGCAACAATTAAAATATCTGCCATTTGTGTAATCGCACATAGATTCTGCGTTTGCGAATGGCAGATTGTTACCGTTGCATGCTCTGCTACAGCAAGTAATGCAACGGGCTTGCCAACAATATTACTTCGCCCGATAACAACCACATGTTTCCCAGCAATTGTCTGACCACTCATTTTCAAAATTTCAATAATACCTTTTGGGGTACATGATATAAAACCTTTTTGACCGCTAACAAGGCGTCCTTGATGTTCTGCACAGAAACCATCAACATCCTTATCAGCAAGAATTGTACTTGTAATGAGGCTTTCATCCAAGTTAGCAGGTAGTGGTAGTTGCACGATAATACCATGTGTTTTGGGGTCTGCATTATGTTTTTGAATCACTTGTAAAATTTCTACTTGGCTTACTGTTTCTGGGTAAGCTATGACCTCAGATTCTACGCCTATTGCTCTTGCAGCGGTCTGTTTACCTTTAACATATGATTGGCTCCCTGGATTTTCTCCTACGATGATGACGACAATTTTTGGTGTTATTTGATAGTTTTCTTGTAAAAAAAGAACCTTTTGTCTTAATTCTAGGCGACGCTTATGCACAAGTGCTTTTACATCTAATAGTATGCCCACTTCTTTTTCCCCCTTTAATATTCCATCTGGATTTTCGCTCTATTTTTCTCTTAATTATAACAAAAAAAGCGATAGAATGTTACTTCTTTTCACTTTTATTGAATAATTCACGATTGGTTAATTCAATTCCTGCAGCCTCTGCCCTACCGCTAAAAATACATGCACCTGTTTTCTTATTCCTAAGGTTTATTTCAACTTGTCCTTGAAGTGTTTCACGGACAAATGGATACATTACACCCTCAAGTTTTGGTCCCTTACATAGTATAAAACTATCTGCGGGCGCACTAGCTACAATGCTTAACTCATACTTGTTATTCCAAACAATAATTTTGGGGATTTCTTGATCTAGTTTGAGTTCAATTTTACTAAAATTATGCGTTGTAAAGGCATAGAATGCTTCATTAATTGTCAAACCAATCATAAATCCTGAAAAGGTAGCACCACAAAAAGGGACTTTCCCAACTGCACAACTAAGACTTATTGCTTGTGTTTGGTCTTCAAATTTATTTGCCTGAATCCAGACCCAAGCTTTAGGGAATGATTTACCCCAATTTTTTTCAATATATATACTCCCACCAGTCATATCAATTTCCCGACCATCAATATGGATTTCGCCAGTAAGTGTTCCCCGCATCATACATGTTTGCATATAACATTCCATAAAAGGAATATAATTAAAAAATCCCATGCTCCCAGGATTTAGTCGTGTTCCCGCCCAAAAAAATGGACTTTTAATGCGTACATCAACACGGAAATTCCGGCCGTCTTCGAGCTGCTCATCTAGATGGATTTGCTCTTTTGTAAAATGGCTTTTATGCAGCTTTACATCGAGTTCCTCTTTTTTTGCACTAAATGCTGTAGTTGGATACTTGAGATAATGATATCCAACTTCCTTACCTAAAAGTATCTGTAAAAACCCATGATGTGCAGTTTCTGTTTTTCCATAAAAAACCCCCGGAATACAGGCAAATGTTTCCGTTGCATCCTTATTTGTTAATTTAAAATACCAACCTTCAAAAAAATCTTTCTTTTTTGTTTTCCCATGATACCCATCTGGAAAATCATATACCCGTCTCATAAAATTACCACCCTTTTATTATCTTGTTCCTAATTTTTTTGCTCTACTAGATACCGATGTACCGGCCCCGTATACACGAGTTGTAATTTGTCATAGTCCATAAAATCTTGTGGTATTGTCAATTCTAAATCTTTACTTGATACTTCTAAATCAATACTCTCAAGCAGCTCAGCAACAAACTGAGCACATGTATACTTATTCTCACGTGAGAGTGGTCTTTTGAGAAGGATTCCAGTAATGGCTGCATAACTATATTTATAGAAATGCGCATCTGCATGCATTCTGTGGACGCGGTTTTTAATAGCATTATAGTCTTCTGCTGATACATCACATGTAAACACAATTATTTTCCCTTTCTTATAATGAGGGTTATCATAGAATTCTTCTTTAACTAGTCCCCCAAAAAAAGGATTCCAGCGGTTTTTTCGTGCAAAGCTGAAACACTGTTCAAGTGTCTCATCTAGCCCAATAGAAACATGGTTATATTCATTTTTAGTGTACCACCGTATAACGCTTCCAACAAGTGTTCGCGTTTGGCTGACAACTATATATATCTTCATCTTTTAGCCTCCAAAAGATTTTTCTTTACTTATTTTATTTTACTAAGACATAATTATATCAGTTCCTAGTCTATTTTGATATATAAAACTTCCCTGCACAATTGATATTTCATGCTAATTTTACGATTATACTTCTAATCTTCCTCCCCTTTTGGCAATCTTTTTGCTGTAATTTCCCAGGTAAATGCTTAAAAATGGTCATTGTTTAAATAATGATTGCTTTTTGAGAGCAATGTGGCTATAATAATACTTAAGTAAAAAGAAGAGTGGAGAATGATTATGAAATCTAAAAACCTGTTATTAACAAGTTATTTTTATTTTTATAACATCTTAAGACTGCAGCAATAGTGTATTTTATACAATATTAGTGGAGTCTATTTCGTGTAAATACGAATCTCCACAGATGTTAAGCATTTGACGAGATAATCGTTAAGTGCTTTTCTTTTTATATAAAAAAGCTCTGTATCGTCAAGAT
>BHER01000090.1 GCA_003864555.1 Erysipelotrichaceae bacterium
CTTCTATCATAATAGCCGATCGTAATTCTGCAACCCGCGCAACTGATGATGCATGTGTTGCAGTTTGAACTGAAATATAGACTTTTGCTTTTGGTTCTGTCCCACTTGGACGTACACAAAACCATGTTCCACTCTCAAGTATAAATTTCAAAACATCTGATTTTGGTAAAGTAATAGCTTCTTTTACCTCACCTATATTTCGTTCTTGCGTTAAATAGTTTTCAAAAATGACAACTTTTTCCCCTGCCATTTCTGTAAAAGGTTGCTTGGAAATCGTTGTAATCAGGTGCTTGATTTTCTCTGCACCGCTCTTACCCGCTAATGTGATGTTTTCTAGTCCTTCTTCAAAATAACCAAATTGCTCTTGTAATTCTACGAGTATATCTAATAATGTTTTTCCCGATTTTTTATAAAAAGCAACCATTTCAGCTAAAACGACAACTGCTTGAACTGCATCTTTATCACGCGCAATTTCAGCATTAACAAGGGAACCATAACTCTCTTCAAACCCAAATAAAAATTGTTTTTCTTTCGTGTTTTCATATTTTTTGATACTCGCCCCAATAAACTTAAAGCCAGTTAAAGTTCTTTCTGTCTCAACACCAAAATGCGTCGCAATTTTTTCAGCGAAGTCACTTGAGACAACTGTTGTAAAAATAACACCATTTTCAGGCAATATTTCTGCTACTTTAAGTCTTTCAAGAATATAGTATGTCATCAAGGCACCAGTAGCATTTCCATTCAATAATTGGTATCCACCCGTTTTTCTACGAACTGCAATACCAAGACGATCTGCATCTGGATCTGTTGCAAATAAGACATCTGCCCCTATCTGTTCACCAAGTTTCTCAGCCTCCTGAAATACTTTTGGGTCTTCCGGATTTGGCATCGGAACTGCACCAAATGTCGGATCAGGCTCACACTGGTTCTCTACATACGCAATACCCGTATAGCCAAGTGTATCAAATGCGCGTTTTACAGGTGCATAGCCTGTACCATGTAAAGCCGTATAGACAATTTTTACTGTCGTTGGATCAATTTCCGTAAATGTTGTCCCAACCACTGCATCATTATATGCCCAATCGATTGCTTCTCCGATATACTCAATTAAACCTTTTTTTTGATAGTTAGCAATTGGTTCAACGGTAATTTCAAGCTCATCTACAATTGCTTCGACTTGTTCTACAACAATCGCAGCAATTTCTGGGATAAATTGGCAGCCAGTTTCATCATATATTTTATAGCCATTATACTGTTTTGGGTTATGGCTAGCAGTTATGACAATTCCTGCATATGCATGTAAATGGCGGACTGTAAATGATAGTTCTGGTGTTGAACGTAGGCTTTCAAATAAATAAACTTTGATACCAAGACTTGCCATCACTTGTGCAGATTCCTGAGCAAATTCTTGCGACATATACCTTGAATCATAAGCAATAGCAATCCCACGATCACGTGCAGCTTTTCCTTTACTATCAATAAAACGAGCAAATCCAAGGCTTGCTTTTCTGATGGTATGGATATTGATCCTATTCGTCCCGACTCCTAATTCACCACGCATACCAGCTGTACCAAATTCCACATTTTTGTAAAACGCCTCTTCCTTTTGTGCAGCTGAAAGCGTCATAATTTCCGTTTTTAGTTTAGCATCCAGTAATGGACTTGCTTCCCATTTTTGACATCGTACTTCCCAGTTTTTCATATCCTCAGACTCCTTCTCATTAGCATGTCTTGTAATACTAGTTCTATTCTATCATTATCCTTGCTATTTTGACACACTTCTGTACCGATTTCCACTAGTAACCAGCATATTCATACTTATATTTTTTTGACAAACTCTGATTTTAATTTCATTGCACCAATTCCATCAATTTTACAATCAATATCATGGTCCCCCTCAATTAGTCGGATGCTTTTGACTTTTGTCCCTTGCTTGACTACAAGTGAACTCCCTTTGACTTTTAAATCTTTAATTACGGTAATTGTGTCCCCATCGTTTAAAATATTTCCATTCGAATCTTTATAGACTTTCACACTGGACTCACTACTTTCTGCGCTAAATTCAGTTCCACACTCTGGGCAGACGAACATTGCACGGTCTTCATAGCAGTATGCTGATTGACACTGCGGACATTCTGGAATTGTCATTTTATTGCTCCTTTTTTATTATAGTACTCATGCCTATTCTTATCCTTTTTTATAAAAAAAGAGGGGGGCTGATATTACTATATACATTTTCTGTATTTTCGATGTTTTTCACTCTTTAATTATAGAGTAATCATGTGAAAAAAGCAAGTACTCCTAACAATCAGTTTATCTCAACTTTTATTTGAAGATTTCCACTTAAAGCTATAAGATATAAAAAAAGCACTCACGTGCTTTTTGCCTATTTCTATCTATTCTATTCTTGTGTAATACGTGCAAGTGATTTCTCAACAAAATTAAGCCCTTGATAAAAATTCGACTGCTTTTGATCTCTCGTTGCTTTGACATATTCATGCCCATACTTCTCATAATATAGTTTTGTTGCTAATTTGAAGTATTCTTTCCCTGATTGTACATCTGCAATATCACGCACGTAAATTTGTACGGTTGCAAGTGCACCAACAAGTGACCCCTCATTAGCTGCTTCACGATAATATGGGAGTGCTGCTGTTTTATCAATACAGTATTTATCAAATGCTACTGAACAAAGCATTTCTGCAACTTTCTCTTTAACACCGTGACTCCCTTGATCCATGCTTTTCTCTTTTAATAAATTTTCAATATTTGCATTTTCTACAGCATCATTCCGAGTATTTTTTTGCATCTTTGCTCACTACTTTCTTTTAACTGAGGTCAATTCCTCTTTTTATAGTTTTTTACCTTCTAATTCCCCAATAACAACACCAGGTCGATCTAAAAATACGAGTTGCATATGGCGGAAAAAATCTTTATCCGCTTCTTTGAGGGCAATATTTTGCTCAGTTACATTTCCTAGTGTGTATACATAGTTATCCTTTTTTGTCTTAATTTGGAGGAGTCTTATATCCTCTGTTGCAAAACTCTCAATCCGTGAAAAGATAATTTGTTCAATCTCTTGGCATCCTACTTCCCATGTATCAATTTCAATTTTTGAGCCTGTCACACAAATAAATTCAGGTGTCATTATTTGTTGCCAAAACTGAATAAGATAATTTTGAGACAAGATGTACGCACTAGCACAACTAAGACATGCAAGTATGAGTACTATTGTATTATACGAACTTGTCTTACGGATTACTGCAAGCGTGAGTATATTTATCAAAATCAATCCTGTTATAGCTAAAATAGTGTAAAGCATTCCTTGCTTGAAATTAGTTGTTTTCCAGTTGAATTTTTTTGCTGGAATCACTGGAAACTCCATATGGCCTACACCATTTGTATAGAGCGCCTTATAGCGATACCCATCCAATAAACTTTGTAATTTCTCACTTTGATTGATCCCAATTGACCATAGATTATAGTTTGCTACCATATGTGTATCATCAAAAATTTGCAAAATAATATTCGGAGGATACTGTGATCCTAGTAGCATTGGCTCCTCTTGTATAATACTAAAACGGTGGTTTACAAAATGGAATTTGTTCGTGCTACCTACATTTTCAACTCTTAAAAATTCATTATGAACTTCAAGTATCATACGATTGGCACTGCATTTCATATATATCCTTATACTGAGAAGCGCAACAACTATTACCCATAAAAAGATGAGCCCCTCTTTACCCACAAGTTCAATTGTTGGAAATGTAAAACTGAGTAAAAAAGTTAGTGTCGATAAAAAGACTATCCGCTCACGATGCATAATAACTTTGATAAGCGCCTTCATCTTCTCTATTTCCACTCTGCTTCCCCCTCTAATTGTTATATTTGAACTATTCATGTTTTATTATTCATTAAATAGTTCTTATTTTTGGATGAAAACCATGAATATTAGCTATATCATAACAGAAAAAACTTAATAAAACTAAGTTTATTTTTGTTTTTTTAAGTTTTTTTAGTGTGGTTCTCGGTATGGGCATAATTTAAAAAAAGAAAATAGTATCCACTTACTCGTTATGTCCCCAGTCCTTATGGTAAAGTTATTTTTTGTAACCCCATTTTATCTTTATTTTAATTTATCAATATTTTTAATAAAAATAAGAGTAAGCTTTTTATTGCTTACTCTTATTTCATATTTTTTTTGCATCATTCAAATAAATAAAATTATTTTTTTTTGTATAGCCACGCTCTTGAGTAAAAAATCCACCACCATTTGCAAGCATTGCTACCTCCCTTTGTGCGTTATATGGTGGTTCAAGCATAATTACACCATTTTTTTTCAAATCCAAAATAATGATGGGATACATAT
>BHER01000091.1 GCA_003864555.1 Erysipelotrichaceae bacterium
ACACTATAGTCAAGAATAAAATAAAAAGGAGAAAAAAAAGATGTTAACATTAAAAAATATTACAAAAGACTATAGTACAGCAGATAATACGGTTCTTGCATTAAAAGGGGTAAGCCTTAATTTTCGGAAAAATGAATTTGTCGCAGTCTTGGGGCAATCAGGATCTGGGAAAACAACATTACTCAATATTATTGGAGGACTTGATACGTATTCAAGTGGTGATTTGCTCATTGGAAATATTTCTACAAAGCGCTATAAAGACCAAGATTGGGATGCGTATCGTAATTATGCGATTGGTTTTGTCTTCCAAAGTTATAATCTCATTTCCCATTTAAGCGTACTTGCTAATGTTGAAATGGCCTTAACATTGTCGGGTGTTTCAAGTACACAACGTAAGCAACGTGCAACAGAATCTTTGCAAAAAGTTGGACTCAGTGCACATATCAATAAAAAACCCAATCAGTTATCTGGGGGACAAATGCAACGTGTTGCGATTGCACGAGCACTTGTAAATGACCCACAAATAATTTTAGCAGATGAGCCAACTGGTGCTTTAGATAGTGAGACAAGCATTGAAATTATGAATATTTTAAAAGCAATTTCAAAAGATAAATTAATAATTATGGTAACACATAATAATGAAATAGCAGCACGGTATAGTTCACGTATAGTCTCTTTAAAAGATGGAGAGATTATTGGCGATACCGATCCATTACTCGAAAATACAAGAATGGATACATTGAATAAAAGTGATATGAAAAAAACAGCAATGTCATATTTCACAGCACTCTCATTAAGCTTTAGAAACCTTATCACGAAAAAAACACGAACACTTTTAACAGCTTTTGCAGGGAGTATTGGAATTATTGGGATTGCACTTGTATTGGCCTTATCGAATGGTTTTGGGACATATATTGAACAGATGCAACTCGAAACACTATCAGGAATGCCAATTTCAATTACTCAAGTTGTCAGAACACCTCCTATTCCAAAAAATGTCATTTTTGATGGATCAATGGATGAAGATGATACGACTAAAGGGGTGGTTTCAACATATGAAGTCAATGAAAAGACCAGCCATACAAATATATTGACACCCGATTATCTAACATATATTGCTAATATGGATTCAACACTTTATAGTAATAAAATGAATACATATGATCTAGAACTTCAATTCTTAGAGAAAAGAGCAGATGAGTACTTTGTGATGTCCGGAGCAGATCTTGGGCTACAAACAATTTCAACAAACCCACTCTATATTGATGAGCAATTTGAACTAGTAATAGGGACTATCCCCGAAAATAAAAATCAAGCAGTTATTATCTTAAATGATGCACATGAAATCAATAAAGAAGTTATGGAAGCATTGGGACTTGAAGATGAAAACGTTGAGATTGAAAGTCTGATTGGGACGCAATTACAAGTAATATCGAATGATAATTACTATATCGAAGTTGATGAGCAATTCCAAGGAATTGATCCTGAACAATACGAGGAAGCGTATTTAAAAAATGCAAACCAACCACTAGAAATAGTCGGTATTTTTTCAGAAAAAAACACATCTGCCCTCCCAATGGCAAAAGATAGTACAGGTTTAGGTGTTTTAACAGAGCTTGTTGAGCAAATGCTTATTGTCAATGAAACTTCAGATATTGCCCAAATGCAATTAGAAAAAGGTGTTGACTATAATGTATTAACAGGAAGAGAATTCAGTAAAGTGACGAACCCTTTAACAAAAGTTACAGTCTCTGCTGATGCAGCATACGATGCCCAATTACGAAAAATTGGTGCATCAACTGAACCAACAACAATTCAAATCTATTCAGCAAGTTTTGAATCTAAAGACAAAATTTCGGAATATTTAGATGCTTATAATGACGAAAAAGAGGTAGAAGATCAGGTGTTATACACAGATTTTGCAAAACTTATTTCAGAATCAATGAATATTTTAATTTCGACAATTACAACAGTACTCGTAGCATTCGCTGGTATTTCACTTGTTGTATCATCAGTTATGATTGGGATAATTACATATGTCTCAGTTGTTGAAAGAACAAAAGAAATTGGTGTCCTTCGAAGCCTAGGAGCACGTAAAAAAGATATCTCACGCGTTTTCAATGCAGAAACAGCAATTGTTGGTGCGGTTGCAGGAGTACTCGGTATTGTGACAACACTACTGCTTAGTATTCCGATAAATATTGTCATCAATAATGTGATTGTTGGTGTTGGCGATATTGCCGTGCTTAAATTTGAACATGCCGTTATTTTAATTATTTTAAGCATTGTTTTAACACTTCTTGCAGGTCTTATACCATCAAGAATTGCAGCTCAAAAAGACCCAGTTAAAGCACTTAGAACAGATTAAGCTTAGCAATAGTATGAAAAATGGTATAATAGTCTAATATAGGGGGCGTAATGGGTGAAAAAAACAAAAACAATAAAACAACAATTGAAAAGACCATATTACTTTGTTGCGCTTTTACCATTTCTCTTTCTAATTTTCACAGCAACGATTATGAACCGTATCGTTCTTGGACCAGATAAAGCAGCTTTTCATGAACTTTATTTAAAAGGACAGGAAGATGGCATGGTCACAATGTTACCAGTAATTTTAGGTGTTAGCTTAGCTATTATCATACTAGCAGTTATGGTCTTTAATATTTATACAACGAGAAAATTGGTTCGGAGAATCACCGAACCAATTGATATTTTGGATCGTGCGGCGAAAGAAATCGTCAATGGGAATTATAATTTTCCCGTTCAATATCATCGAGATGATGAATTTAAAAAAGTGTGTGACTCTTTCAATGAAATGAGCAAGCGATTATACGCCTCTATTCTTAAACAACGGATACTAGAAGAAAACCGGAAAATCTTTTTGGCGGGCATCTCACATGATCTTAAAACACCTCTAACAGCTGTTAAAGGCTATGTTGAAGGGATCCAAGATGGCGTGCCCTCAACACCAGAAATGCAAAAGCGTTATTTATCAATAATCCATCGTAAAACACTCGAAATCGAAAATCTGATTGAACGTATTTTTGAATTAAGTAAGCTTGAAATTACGGATTATCCTTTTCATTTTCAAGTAATCCTAGCCCAAGAAAGCTTTACAAGAATCGAAGAATTAATTGAGCAACAATCACTACAGCAAGTTGTTCACGTGACGTATGAATCAAATTTAGGTCAGGAAAGCTTTGTAAAAATTGATGAAAATGAAATCAACCGCGTACTCATTAATTTAATTGAAAATAGTGTGAAATATTCAGGAGAGACAGTCTGCCATGTGAAAATTACTTGGAGTGAAGATAATCACCAATTTAAACTTATTGTGCAAGATAATGGAATAGGGGTAAAATCAGAAAATCTCCCATTCATTTTTGATAGTTTTTATCGGGAAGATCCAGCGCGTATGGAAAGCCACCAAGGAAGTGGAATTGGTCTTGCTATTGCAAAAAAAATCATTGAAGCACATGATGGGAAAATCTTTGCGGAAAATGATAATGGACTTAAAATTACAATTTTATTGCCACGTCATTACGAGGAGGAAATAAGAGATGCCTAAAATTTTAATTATTGAAGACGATACAGAAATTGCAGAACTTCAACAAGACTATTTAAAGATGAATGGGTTTTCGGTACAAATCGAAAAAAATGGCCAAAAAGGGTATGAATTAGCCAAAAGTAACACATTTAAGTTAATTATTTTGGATGTTATGCTCCCAAATATGGATGGCTATACAATTTGTCGCAAATTACGTGCAGAGGGCATCATCACGCCAATATTACTCGTAACGGCGAAACATGATGATATCGATAAAATTAGGGGGCTTGGATTAGGTGCAGATGATTTCATCACTAAACCATTCAGTCCAAGTGAGCTAGTTGCACGTGTTAAAGCACATATCAATAGATTTTCAAGACTCGTTGAAAGCAAGAATACACATGACCCTACTACAATAATAACACTTGGATCAATTATAATTGATGCCCGAGAACATCAGGTGAAAGTAGGGGAATCAACAGTTATTCTAAAAAATAAAGAATTTGAGTTACTTCTCTATTTCATGAAAAATCCCCAAATAGTATTTTCAAAAGAGCATTTATTTGATAAAATTTGGGGGCAGGAATCTTTTGGTGATTTAGCAACCATCGCAGTTCATATTAATCGACTACGTGATAAAATTGAAAAAGATTCAAAGAACCCCGAATATATTGAAACAGTTTGGGGTGTGGGCTACCGATTTATTGGAAAATAAGTGAAAATCCTGACCTATTAGGTCAGGATTTTTTAAAATTATCTGAGAAATTATTAGGATTTATGATAGTAGAATAATT
>BHER01000092.1 GCA_003864555.1 Erysipelotrichaceae bacterium
GTATAATTTTGTAATCGGTTTCTTCCGATGATATTGATAAAAAGGATGATATGAAATGCAGAAAAATTTTAAAATCTTATTCTCACTTATGCTTGTTACAATTTTAAGTGTTAGTACACTTGCTAATTCTAATAGCCGTCCACTGTATCGCTTTGTAAAAAATGATGATGGCATGTATGGTTACGATAATTCCATCCCCATAAACTACCATAGCAATTCAACTGAGCAGATTATGATTCCAATTGATTACACGCAAAAAAAAGAACAGTTTAAAGCAACATGGGTTGCAACAATTAGTAATCTTAATATTGAAAAACCACAATCAGAGGCCGATTTCCAAGAAAAATATACTGAACGCCTTGATACGATGAAAACTTGGAATATGAATGCAATGATTTTTCAAGTTCGCCCCTTACTTGATGCCTACTACCCCTCAAATGTGAACCCGACTTCTGAATTTCTAAGTGGTGCACAAGGACTTGATGTCGATTACGACCCCCTTGCATATATGGTCGAGAAAACGCATGCATACGGAATGGAATACCATGCATGGCTTAATCCTTATCGTGTAACATTTGCCAAAATTACGAGTCCAGCAGTCCTTGCAAAAATTGGCTTGAGCACCGAGCAAGCACTCGCTTTGACTATTCCCGAACATATCGCAATTTTAAATCAGCATGGCTATTTAGCTGATATGAATTTTGCCGTGCTCAACCCCAATAAAGTCCTGCGTTTTGAAGATAAACTCTTTTTAAACCCTGGATTACCTGAAGTTATTACACATGTCGTTGAAACCGTTTCGGAAATCATCACAAATTATGATGTCGATGGTATCCACTTTGATGATTATTTTTATCCATATCGTGTTGGTGATAATTACTTTGGAGCTCTTAATGAAGATCGCTCAACTTTTGAACAATATGGTCTTACACACGGTTATACAGACACAGCTGAAGATTTGGAAAATTGGCGTCGTGATAATATCACTTCACTTGTTGAATCCATCAAAACTGAAATAACTCGCCATAATAAAGCTACCAATAATGCGGTGCAACTAGGAATCAGCCCCTTCGGTATTTGGGAGCATAAAATCAACCATCCCGATGGGTCAAATACGCCCGCAGAATCCTCACAATCCTACTCACGCAGTATTTTTGCTGATACCTATAAATGGATCAAAGACGATACACTTGATTATGTTGTTCCACAAGTATATTGGAGCTTTGGACAAGCGGCTGCACCCTATGGTGAACTTGTTCGCTGGTGGGATCAAGTGGTAGAGGAAAGCCTTGTTCACCTCTATATCGGACATCCAAACTACAAGCATCTTGGTAATGGTTCTTGGGACCCTGAATGGATGAACCCCCACGAAATAAACAACCAATTGCACTTTAACCAAGACTACAAAAATGTGAATGGGAGTGTCCTCTTCAGTTATAATGATATTATTAAATCAACAATTGAGACACTTCCTGAAGAGGCAAAACCAAAAAATACTATCAAAAATGAATCTATTGATATCTTACTAGGAGATACTTTTAGCCAAGCATCCCTCACACCTGCAAAACCATGGCTCTCTCCTGGGAGTATTTTCCCCCCAGCAGTTAGCATAACAGAGACACATCTTGCAACACTTACTGACACACAAAATATTGCCCCCCGGTTCTATCTTATTTATAAAGGTGCAAAAGGTGAAAGCATGCAGACAATAACCGCAAACCCTGCAAATATTGTATCGAAGGTTGCTGCTAGTAGCAACACTATAAAAGTATCTCTCCAACTAGATGAGCATGCAATATACTATGCTTCAACAATTGATAAGGCATTTATTGAATCCGCATTTGTTAAGCTTCCAATTACTGCTGAGGAAACGACTCCTCCAATTGAAGAGACTTCACCCGTAAATGAGAACTCTACTATTACTGCAAAATATAAAGCTGTTGCTTATGACTTACATGCAAATATTGATGCGCAAGCCTTCTTGCAGGACTTAGAATTGTCGAGTACAACCCCTTTAATATATAGCTCAAATTTCGAAGAGCAGACTGATTTTAAAGTTGCAGGGATAAATAGCATTACCATTACAGCAGTTCCCAAAACACGTAATTTAGCAGAAATCAATTCACTCACAACATATGTCATAGAGCCACTTCTCATTGATGTCTATATTGGTTTAAGTGACCTCCCTGCCGGCATTCTCAATAGAATGGCTAAAACACCAGGATCATCTGAATATGCAAACCTTCCAAAGACGGGCGAGTCTACTGGAATAGCACTCCTACTTGGTGGGTTATTTTCCATCGCTGGTGTGATTTTACTTCTTCCTCGAAAAAAAGATGCTAAAAGATAGCATTCCGCATAGAAAAAGCGTCTCCCCTTTGTTAAGGGAAGACGCTTTTTTCTATTAGTTATTTTTCTTTTTTTCACTTTGTCTGCGAGCAAGCATCAAGATGAGAAAACCAAAAATTGAAACAAGTCCTGATATTATAAGTATATTCACGACGTTTTCACCCGTTACTGGTAAACCTGGAAGATATTTTGTATCATCTTCTATCGTTAGAATAACTTTTTTGGCAAGTACCATACCTTCAGTTTCACCACTTTCTACTTCTGCATCTTCATCTACATTACCCAATTCTGCAGATGCATCTTTTATTGGGACTACAAATGCAACTGAAATATTGTAGTTTGCTGAAATTTTAAGATCTATATTCTTCAAGGTATCATAATTAATCTGTGGTATTTGAATAAATTCATTTGTTTCGGCATCTGTAACCCGTGCATTTATTTGCTCTAAAACAAATGCTTCGAGTTGGCCATCATCTTTTGCTTTATTCAACTGAGATAATCTCACTTTAGCATCATTTGCATGAATGATATATGTTCTTTTCCCCTCAGGTTTTGTGAGCACAATTCCTTCTGTTTCTCCTGATATGTTTCCACTTGGATCGGTTTGGGTTACCGTTACTGTGTCACTTGGATGTAAAGCAATTGGCGATTCAATACTCCATGTCCCATCCGGTAATACATCTGTTGTAATAACACTACCATCTGGTAATGTGATTTCAACTGTTGCTCCCGGTTCACCATCTCCTGATATTGTTGGGTTTTCACCCGCAATTATCTCATTGATGATTGGTTTATCTGGTGCTGTTGTATCGACAACTATTTGCTCTACTTCTCCTGATGTGTTGTCACTTGGGTCCGTTTGGGTTGCAGTGACTTCATCACTTGGATATAAGGCAATTGGCGATTCAATACTCCATGTCCCATCCGGTAACACATCTGTTGTAATCACGCTGCCATCTGGTAATGTGATATTAACTGTTGCTCCCGGTTCTCCAGTCCCCGATATTACTGGGTTACTTCCTGCTTCTATTGGGTTTAAGACTGGGTTGTCTGGTGCTGTTGTATCGACAACTATTTGCTCTGTTTCTCCTGATGTGTTGTCACTTGGATCCGTTTGGGTTGCAGTGACTTCATCACTTGGATGTAAAGCGATTGGTGATTCAATACTCCATGTCCCATCCGGTAACACATCTGTTGTAATCACGCTGCCATCTGGTAATGTGATATTAACTGTTGCTCCCGGTTCTCCAGTCCCCGATATTATTGGGTTATTCCCTGCTTCTATTGGGTTTAAGACTGGGTTATCTGGTGCTGTTGTATCATTCACTATTTGCTCTGTTTCTCCTGATGTGTTGTCACTTGGATCCGTTTGGGTTGCAGTGACTTCATCATTTGGATGTAAGGCAATTGGTGATTCAATACTCCATGTCCCATCCGGTAACACATCTGTTGTAATAACACTGCCATCTGGTAATGTGATATTAACTGTTGCTCCCGGTTCTCCAGTCCCCGATATTATTGGGTTTTCGCCTGCTTCTATTGGGTTTAAGACTGGGTTATCTGGTGCTGTTGTATCGACAACTATTTGCTCTACTTCTCCTGATGTGTTGTCACTTGGATCCGTTTGGGTTACAGTGACTATATCACTTGGATATAAGGCGATTGGCGATTCAATACTCCATGTCCCATCCGGTAACACATCTGTTGTAATCACGCTGCCATCTGGTAATGTGATATTAACTGTTGCTCCCGGTTCTCCCGTCCCTGATAGAATTGGGTTATTCCCTGCTTCTATTGGGTTTAAGACTGGGTTGTCTGGTGCTGTTGTATCAGTCACTATTTGCTCTGTTTCTCCTGATGTGTTGTCACTTGGATCCGTTTGGGTTGCAGTGACTTCATCACTTGGATGTA
>BHER01000093.1 GCA_003864555.1 Erysipelotrichaceae bacterium
GCTTGGAGGCGACATTTACATGAAAACCCAGAATTGTCATTTGAAGAGATAGAAACATCCAAATATGTTTATGATATATTGGATAGTTTTGGGGGCTTAATGCTTACTCGGCCAACAAAGACTAGTGTCGTTGCCATCTTGCAAGGGGCAAAAGCTGGTCCAACAATTGCTTTGCGTGCAGATATGGATGCTTTGCAAATAATGGAAAAAACAGATTTACCTTTTGCATCTAAAAACCCTGGAGTGATGCATGCATGTGGTCATGATATTCATACCGCAATGCTTCTTTCTGCTGCTAAAAGCTTAGTTTCGTTAAAATCAGAATTAAGTGGAGCGGTGAAGTTTATTTTTCAACATGCTGAAGAAGTTCCACCCGGGGGTGCAGAAGCAATGGTTAGAGCAGGTGTTATGGCAGATGTTGATGAGATTTATGGTATACATATTATGACGAATGTACCAGTTGGTTTCATTGGGACACGCGTTGGCGAGTTGACGGCAGCATCTGACATTTTTGAATTAATAATTCAAGGGAAAGGCTCACATGGCTCAATTCCCGAGGAGTCAGTTGATCCAATTATGGTTGGTTCTGAGATTGTGATGGCGTTGAATACAATTGTCTCACGCAATATTGGTGCACTGGATGCAGCCATCATCTCAATGGGTGAATTTACGAGTGGTGCGATGGCAAATGTGATTCCGGATACAGCGAAGCTACAAGGAACGGTCCGCACATACAAAGCAGAAATACGGATGCTTATTGAACAACGGATGCTAGATATTATTGAAGGGATTACTAAAATGAATGGTGCTAGCTATAGTTATAAGTATACGCGCGGGTATGATTCAGTTGTCAATGACCAAAAAACAGTTGATGTGGTCGAACAAGCGGCTGCAAAAATTGTGGGAAAAAGCTTATTTCAAATTATGCCACCTATTATGTCGGGTGAGGATTTTTCAGCCTTTACCAATGCAAAACCAGGAGCATTTTTTATGTTAGGTGGGGGACTTGCAGCAGATGGGTACGGCTATGTAAACCATCATCCAAAGTTTGTGATTAATGAAGATGCTATGCTAATTGGTGTCAAGATGCATGTCCAAATCATTCTCGATCTTTTAGGAAAAAAATAGTATATTCATCATAGAGAGTCCAAGTTGTTTTTTAGGCAATTTGGACTTTTTTTATATTTTGCATCATTGACAAGATAGCTTGTATCCTGTAAAATTAGTTTTACTAAAAGTATAATGTACTTTTTAAATGAGGGGAGAAAAAAACTATGCAAAAAAAAGATGCTATGCGAACATATATCTTAGAAAAGATGTATAGTGCATCCATTGGTATAGCGCATGCAATCATGGTTATACTAGGAGTAGGACTCCTGTTTGAGACTGTTGGTAAAATGCTGAATTTACCTTTTTTGATACTAATTGGGATGACAACTAAAATCTTGTTAGCACCAGCGATGGGAGTTGGGGTTGCCGTTTCATTGGGTTCAAATACATTGATTGTTTTCTGTGCAATGGCAGCAGCAACAATAGGAGCAGGCGCAATAAACTTGAACCCAGGTGGGGAGTTTATCCTTTCAATGGGAGAACCAATTGGTGCATTGGTTGCTGCGACTGTTGCAACTTTTGTTGGGAAAAAAGTGATGGGGAAAACCCAATTTGATATGATGGTTATTCCGATTACTGCATTATTTGCAGGTGGTGTTACAGGTATTCTAGTATATAAAATAACTGGTCCATGGCTATTATTTATTAGCAGTTTCATAACAAATAGTGTGGCAAATCAACCAATTATTGGTGCTATTGTGATAGCACTACTCTGGGGTGTTTTGATTATTTCACCCGCATCCTCAGCAGCACTTGCAATTGCCGTAAGTTTAAATCCGGTAACAAGTGGTGCTGCATTAATTGGCTGCACAGCACAATTTGTTGGATTTGCAGTTATCTCGGCGAAGGAGAATAATCCGGGTGCTATTTTAGCACAGCTGATTTCAACTCCCAAAGTACAGTTGCCAAATATTGTGAAAAACCCACGTATTCTTATCCCCTCGATGGTTGCAACGGCAATAGTTGCTCCAATTGCAACAAATATTTTTGGAGTGAGTGCAACAAGCCAAATTGCGGGACTGGGGCTTTGTTCACTTATAGCCCCATTGTATATTCTTGCTAATGAGGGGGTTATGGCACTTGGGAGCTTTATTTTTTGTGGTGTGATATTAACAGGTTTTATTGCGTATATAGTAGGGGGTTTTTGTAAAAAAATGGGCTGGATTAGGATGGGAGATTTGAGAATTGATTTAGGGTAATTTTCTAAAAAAAATCCGATAACCGGAGTTCCATATTTTTTCAGGCTAGGCGAAAAGCTCATATATACGGTGGGGAAGAGTATCGATATATCAATTTTAAGACCGATTTTAAAAGATGCACGATTTAAAAGCAAAAACATTGTGCAGAGAATGATTGTATTATATAATGAATAAAATAAACTGAAGGAGGTATTTATGAGAATTGTAATTATAGGTGGTATTGCTGCAGGAATGAGCACAGCAGCAAAAGCACGGAGAGTAAACGTGGATGCAGAAATTATTGTGATTGAGAAAGAAAACTATATTTCTTTTGGGGCATGTGGGCTACCCTATTATTTAGGTAATCAATTTACTGATGCTCATAATATGTTTGCAAGAACCCCAGAGCAAATTAGAAATTCAGGGATTTCCCTTTTATTACAACATGAAGTAATGGATGTAAACTTTTTCGGAAAACAGCTCAAAGTCAAAAATTTAGCAACGGATGACATACTTGATATCATGTATGACAAACTGATGATTGCAACAGGAGCAATGCCAACTATACCGGAAATTGAAGGTGTTAGAAGTGCGAATGTGTACACCTTTACACGGCTTGCAAGTGTTGAAAAACTAAAAGAAAATTTGGATCAATACAAGAATATTGCTATTATTGGAGGCGGATTTATTGGAGTAGAGGTTGCTGAGCAACTTGCACACCTTGGGAAAAAAGTTCAAATTTTTCACCGCGGTTCTGAAATAATGAGGAATGTATTTGATCGTGAAATGACGGCAGAAATTGAAAATGCCTTAGTAGAAACTGGCGTCAAACTTATGTTAAATGAGCAAGTGACTAGTCTGGAAGTTGAGGGCGGTTTAGTCAAAGCAATTAAAACTCAAAGTGGGATATATACTGCTGACTGTATCATTATTGCTATTGGGTTTAAACCTAACACAGCATTTCTAACAGATGAGCGTCTTATTAAAAGTGCGAATGGAGCAATTATTATTGATAGCTATGGTGCAACATCAATTCCGGATGTCTTTAGTGCAGGAGATTGTGCAACCGTTCCAACAATTGGACTTGGGAATACATATGCCCCGCTTGCAACATCTGCGAATAAAATTGGCCGTATTATTGGGACGAATATTGTATGCGAACCTGAAAACTACTTGAAGTATCCGGGATCACTACGCAGTAGCCAAATAAAAATTGGAAAGTATGAAGCGGGGTCAACTGGAATGCAGGAAAGTGTTGCTAAAAAGCAAGGTATTAGCTGTAGTAGTGTATTTGTAACTGCTAAAAACCACACAAATTATTATCCAGGGCAAGTAGATTTGAAGATAAAATTAGTGTATGAACAAAAAACAAAAGTGCTTCTAGGTGCACAGGTATTTGGAGAAAATGGTGCAGTTTTGCGCCTGAGTGCTTTAAGCACAGCAATTTATGCAGGTCTAACAACAGCTGAACTTGGATTTATTGACTTTGGTTATGCACCGCCTTTTGCCCAAACATGGGATGCTTTAAACATTGCAGCAAATGCAGCAAAATAATAGAATAAACTGTAAAATAATAAAATGAACGGAGAAATAAACATGTTAAATTCACCATTTTTCACCCAATTCTTGAAAATGAGTAATTATATTACGGTTATTGGTATTCTACTATTAATAGGAATAGTCTTCTTCCTGAGATATTTAAAAACAAAAAAAGTTTCTTTTTCAAAACGCATGACGATAGCACTTATTTTAGGTGTTCTTCTAGGAGTAGGTATTGAGCTAATCGGTATTGTCCTTGAGCAACTTAATATGGATAGTTCCATTTATAACGATTATGCGAAAATAGAAATTTCAACTTGGTATAGTCTGCTTGGGAATGGCTTTCTACAGCTTGTTCAATTACTAGCAGTACCTGTT
>BHER01000094.1 GCA_003864555.1 Erysipelotrichaceae bacterium
AGATGACAGTATTAAAATTAACGAAACAAGTATGTACAATCGGACCTAAATCAGAATCAAAAGAGATGATGACAAAATTAGTGAAAGCGGGGATGAATGTTATTCGTCTAAACTTCTCACATGGTGATTTTGCAGAACATGGTAATAGAATTGAAACAATTCGGGAAATCAATAAAGAATTAGGAACAAATGTTGCGATTCTTTTAGATACAAAAGGTCCTGAAATCCGCACAAATCTTTTTGCAAATGGTGGAGTAGATTTAGTAAAAGGTGCTACTGTATCAATTATGATGGATGAAGTACTTGGAACAAGTGAAAAATTTTCTGTTACACATGAAACACTAACAGAGGATGTTGAAGTTGGTGGGACAATTTTATTAGATGATGGATATGTTGAATTAACAATTCTTGAAATTAAAGATCGTGAAATTGTATGTCTTATCGAAAATAATGCATTTGTTAAAGATCGCCGAGGAGTAAATGTTCCAGGGGCAATTTTATCAATGCCATTTTTAAGTGAAAAAGATAAAAATGATATTATTTGGGGAGTACAAAATGGTGTTGATTATGTCGCAACTTCATTTACAAGAAGACCAGAAGATGTTATCCAAATAAGAGAATTATTAAATGCCCATGGTGGCGAAACTATTCAAATCATTCCTAAAGTGGAAAATCAAGAGTCAGTAGATAAAATCGAAGCACTTCTTGAAGTTTCTGACGGAATTATGGTTGCTCGTGGAGATCTTGGTGTAGAAGTTGCTGCCGAAGAAGTCCCAGTTATCCAAAAAAGAATTATCCGCCTATGTATTAAACATGGTAAACCAGTTATCACAGCAACACAAATGCTTGAATCTATGCAAAAAAATCCTCGTCCAACACGTGCAGAAGTTAGTGATGTTGCTAATGCAGTTTTTGATGGTTCTGATGCAGTTATGCTTTCAGGAGAATCAGCTGCTGGAGACTATCCAGAACAATCAGTGCGTATCCAAGCAGAAATCACAGTTCGCGCGCAATCAGAAATCAGCTATAAACGCCTAACAACGTATGCCGCTGATGCTATGCAAGGAACAGTTTCAGGGACTATTGGTTATGCAGTTATTGAAGCAACATCAAAATTAGAGTCAAAAGCAATCATTGCATTAACACGTTCAGGTGCAACAGCAAGAACGATTTCTAAATTTAGACCAAGTGTGCCAGTTATCGCACTTGTACCAAATGCAGAAGTTGCAAGATCACTTGCATTAAACTGGGCTGTATTCCCAATCATTGCAGATTTAAATTTATCAATGGAAGACCTTATTATAAGAGCAGCAGAAGTTGCTAAAACGATGTGTGGTTTAGAAGAGGGAGAAAATATCATCATTACTGCTGGTATTCCTAAAGGTTCTGGAACAACAAATCTTATGCATATCCATACTGTTGAATAACAAAGGGATAGCTACTTTAAAAAAAGACGGAATCTTTAGATTTCGTCTTTTTTTCTTATGAAATTTGCGGAGATGCCTCTAATTCTACTATGAGGAAATAATTTATGGATATATTCATAAAAGTCTACCAGACGATTACTATAAATATACTTTTTGAAAAATAAGGAAGGCTGAAAGAGCACTTCTTCTTGTGTTTGACTTGATTTTATGGTAGAATTATACAGTTATGAATAAGGAAGTAAGAAGACAAGCAAAGAAACAATTTAATAAAATCAGTCGCAAATACCCTCTAATTGGGATAAGTATACTACTAGTGGCTTTTGTATTGCAATATTATGATGTTTTTTCATTCGTTGAAAATCATGATATGCAGCAGATAGCAACGAGTGGGATTTCCTTGTCAAATTGCATAGACGGTGATACTGCAGCCTTTATTTATGAGGGTGAGAAGGTCAAAATACGGTTTTCAGGAATTAATACTCCAGAAAAAAACAGCAAAAAAGTTGAACCTTTCAGTGAGGAAGCAGCAATGTATACCTGTAATAAATTACAGGAAGCATTCGCTATCGATGTTGAATGGGACATAACCCAAAGTGATTCGTATAATCGAAAAATAGGCATTGTTTTTGTAGATGGTGAGAATTTAAATTTTTTATTATTGTCCGAGGGATACGCAGATTTGCGCTATCTTAAAGATACAATGCCCTATTCAAAAGAGTATCGAAAATTATTAGCAGAAGCACAGCATGAGCATCGAGGCAGATGGCAAAATAGCTAATAAAATTTTTTCAAAAAAATAGAGAAGTGAGTGGAATAAATGAAAAAAATTAAGAACATAGCAATTATCGCCCATGTCGATCATGGTAAAACAACATTAGTCGATCAATTATTGAGACAGTCTGGAACATTTCGTGATAATCAGCATGTAGCTGAGCGTGTGATGGATTCAAATGCAATCGAAAAAGAACGCGGAATTACAATTCTTGCGAAAAATACAGCAATTGAATATAAAGATTACCATATCAATATTCTTGATACACCAGGACATGCCGATTTTGGTGGAGAAGTAGAACGTATTATGAAAATGGTAGATGGTGTTTTACTTGTTGTTGATGCTTTTGAAGGATGTATGCCACAAACACGCTTTGTATTAAAAAAAGCATTGGAAGAAAATCTTGTGCCAATTGTCGTTGTTAATAAAATTGATAGACCAGCTGCAAGACCAGAAGAAGTAGTGGATGAAGTCTTAGAACTATTTATCGAATTAGGGGCAACGGATGATCAAATTGAATTTCCAGTTGTGTATGCATCAGGATTAAATGGGACATCAGGTATGGAAGAAGATAATATTGCTGACAATATGGTAGCTGTTTTTGAAACAGTTATCAAACATATTCCATCGCCAGTTAATGATGCAAATGCAACACTACAATTTCAGGTATCATTACTTGATTATAATGACTATGTTGGGCGTATTGGTATAGGTCGAGTTGTTCGCGGTAAAATAACAGCAGGGCAACAAGTAAGCTTAATGCGCGCTGATGGAACGGTAGTACAATTCCGTGTGACGAAACTTTATGGTTTCTTAGGTTTAAATAGAGTTGAAATCAAAGAAGCAATCGCGGGAGATATTATCGCAGTTGTTGGGATGTCTGATATTAATGTTGGGGAAACAGTATGTGAAATTGGGCATGAAGATGCATTACCATTACTTCACGTAGATGAGCCAACATTACAAATGACATTTCTTGTAAATAATAGTCCTTTTGCTGGACGTGAGGGTAAATTTGTTACATCACGTAAAATCAGAGAAAGACTTTTACTAGAAACGGAAACGGATGTAAGTTTAAAAGTTGAAGAAACAGATTCACCAGATCGTTGGGTTGTTAGTGGACGTGGAGAATTGCATTTAGCAATTTTAATCGAAAACCTTCGCCGTGAAGGACATGAGCTCCAAGTATCTAAACCACAAGTTATTATTCGTGATATTGATGGAGTGAAATCAGAACCAGTTGAATTCGTTCAAATTGATGTACCTGCAGAATATTCAGGAGCAGTTATTGAATCAATGGGAAATCGCCGGGCACTTTTACAACAAATGTCAACAAATAAAGATGGACAAACACGTCTTATATTCCATGCGTATTCAAGAGGTCTCATTGGTTATACGACTGATTTTATCACACTTACAAAAGGGTATGGAATTTTCAGCCATAGTTTTATGGAATACCAACCATGGATTAATGAAGAAATTGCAAGTCGCCGTCAAGGGTCACTTGTTTCAATGGAAAATGGGAAGGCAACTCCCTACGGATTGATGCAATTAGAAGATCGTGGAATCATGTTTATTGAGCCAGGAACTGAAGTATATGAGGGTATGATCGTTGGTGAGAATACGCGTGATGACGATATAGCAGTAAATATTATACGTGCAAAACAGTTAACAAACGTACGTTCATCTGGTAAAGATCAAGCAGTCTCATTGAAAAAACCAAGAATTCTTTCACTTGAACAATCATTAGAATACCTAGCGGATGATGAGTATTGTGAAGTAACACCTAAGTCAATTAGACTTAGAAAGAAAATTCTACAAAAAAATGAACGTGAAAAATTAACAAAACGTCGTAAAAACTAATAAGCATAATTTGCTTTTAGGCATAGGACTTTGGAGAAAAATCAATAGCTACTTTTGTTTAATAAATCATAGAAAATAAAAGTGAAATGTAAATAAGCGGAAAAAAAGTGCACTTTTTATTGTAATTAAAAGATAA
>BHER01000095.1 GCA_003864555.1 Erysipelotrichaceae bacterium
TGATCACCTCGTATTAATATAGTAATCACAGTATAATATATTTAGCCTCCCAAAGCATGCACATTCGCTACAATCTGGGACATAATCAAAAGTTACTACTGAAGACATTATCATATGTTAATCAGAATATTTAGAAAAAACAGAAAAGGAAGATTGACTAATAGAAAAGCATTTGCTATAATTTGACGTATAATAATAAAGCGATGATAGGAACTAGTAATCATACTAATGCTGTAAAGAAAACTTGTGGGTGATGTGAACAAGGAGTAGCGGATGATGAATCAATCCAGGAGTAAATTGGTGAAGATTACTTGTGTAGTCAATTTCGGGAATGCCCGTTATAGCATATTGAGGTTTATTATCTGTTGCGATAATAAATAAAAGAAGGTGGCACCACGTTATAGATACGTCCTTCTAAAAAAAGGTGTTTTTATTTTAATTAAAAGCAGGAAAGGAAGAATGAAATGTTAAACATACAATTGATCAGAGATGAACGAGAAAGAGTGAAAAAGAAATTACAAGAAAAGGGAGAAAATACCGAGGTAATAGACGAAATATATTGCTTAGATGAAGAATACAGGAAATATATTATGGAAGCAGATGAATTAAAGAATAAAAGAAATAATACTTCTAAAAAAATTGGAGAGCTTAAAAGAAATAAAGAAGATACTACGGCAGTGATGGCAATGGTTGAAGAAATAGGGGAACAGATAAAAGAAAAGGATAAGCTGATTACGGTGCTGAAAGATAAAATTTTCAATGCGTTAGCAGTTTTACCTAATATAACGGATGAATCAGTTCCTTATGGTGTGAGTGAAGCTGAAAACATTGAAATACATAAGTGGGAAACGCCTACGACATTTCCATTCGAACCACAAGCTCACTGGGATTTAGTGGAAAATCTGGGAATTGTAGATTTTGAAAGAGCAGCAAAAATAACAGGAAGTAGATTTTCAATATACCGAGGGCAAGGTGCAAAACTAGTTCGGGCATTGATAAATTTCATGTTAGATACGCATGAAAAAGCAGGGTATGAAGAGATGATGACACCTGCTATTGTAAATGAATCAAGTCTTTTTGCAACAGGAAACTTCCCAAAATTTAAAGAGGATGTTTTTAAAGTAGAAGCGGAGAAAAATTATTATCTAATACCAACTGCTGAAGTAACATTAACAGCAATGATGAAAGATGAAATAATTCCAACAGCAGATTTCCCAATAAAAAGAACAGCTTATACACCATGCTTTCGATCGGAAGCGGGTTCTGCTGGGCGAGATACTCGAGGCTTAATAAGACAACATCAATTTGATAAAGTTGAACTGGTCCACATGACGACAAAAGAAAATTCATTTATTGAATTAGAAGAGTTGCGAGAAGAAGCAGAGCGTATTCTGAAATTGTTGAAATTACCATTTAGAACAATTGTATTGTGTACGGGAGATACAGGGTTTTCAAGTGCTAAGACATATGATTTAGAAGTGTGGTTGCCATCATACAATGCATATAAAGAGATATCTTCTTGTAGTAACTGCACTGATTTTCAAGGGAGACGTGCCAATATCCGTTATCGTGATGAAGACAATAAGACGCAATATGCACATACATTGAATGGGTCGGGATTGGCAATAGGGAGAACCTTTGCAGCAATCATTGAGAATTATCAAAATGAAGATGGCACAGTAACCATTCCAGAAGTGCTCATACCATATATGAATGGTATTAAAATAATACAAAAATAGGAGGATATATGTTTAGAGTAGAAACGGAAATAGAAGTGCGTTATGCAGAAACTGATCAAATGGGTGTTGTATATCATGCGAATTATCTCGTATGGTTGGAAATTGGAAGAACAAAATTCCTTGAAGCACTCGGGTTGAATTATGGGGAAATGGAAAAAATGGGTGTGCTAGCACCAATGGTGGAAGCCAATTTGAAATATAAAAAACCGGCAAAATATGGTGATGTTGTTACTGTGAAAACGGGTGTCAAAAAGACATCAGCATTCAAAACAGTATATGTGTCTGAAATAAGAAATCAGGATGGAGCGTTGTGTATTATCGCTGTTTGTACAGTTGTAACGGTAGATGCAAAAACATTCAAGTTGAAATCAATAAAAAAAGATTTCCCTGAGTGGTACCAAAAATATAGTGAGATTGCAGATGAATAAATTCCCCGGGAAATAATAATAAAAGATTAAATTCCCTTGATAACTATAGGGTAATATGATAAAATATTAATTGTCCTCGCAAGAGTTTCATTTCGAATCAGGTCAGGTCCGGAAGGAAGCAGCCTTAAGAAATTGATGCACTGTGTGAGGACTTTTTTTGAAAAAGAAAGTAAGTGATAACTTGATTGATACTTTAAATATGGGACTTGCACTGGAAGAGGCAAGGAAGGCATTTGCTAAAGGTGAAGTGCCAATAGGGGTAGTTATCGTCAATGAAAATAATACTGTGATTGCAACAGGACATAATGATAGAGAGCAGACACAGGATGCAACAAGGCATGCGGAAATAATTGCTATTCAACAAGCATCTAAACATAATAAAAGCTGGCGCTTGGATAACTGCACGATATACATCACACTGGAGCCATGTCCAATGTGCAGTGGGGCTATTATCCAGTCACGGATAAAACGTGTTGTTTTTGGGGCGTTTGATCCAAAAGGTGGAACAGCGGGGTCAGTAACAAACTTGCTTACAAATAAAAGTTTCAACCATAATCCTGAACTCGTAACGGGAGTGAGAGAAGTGGAGTGTGGTGCGATAATGACAGATTTTTTTACAATGATAAGAGAACGCAATAAGATTTCCCGGGAAATAGAAAGGGAAAACAAAAATAAAAAGGATGGTAATTAGGATGAAGATATTAAAGAGAATACTAGTAGCATCAATTGCTTGTATCATGATATCCGCTTGCGCTACAGACACAACAGGAAATGCTGATATCAAAGGTAAAATAAAAATAGATGGGTCTGCAACTGTGGCTCCGGTGACTCAGGCAGTGGTAGAAGAATATTCACAACAATATCGTAATGTAGAAGTCACATTAGGAGTTTCAGGAACTGGTGGTGGATTCAAAAAATTCATCAATGGTGAGACAGATGTACAAAATGCTTCACGGAAAATAAAAGATAGTGAAATCACAGGTGCAGAAAAAAACGGTGTGGAGTATGCTGAAATTGAAGTTGGAAAAGATGCAATTGTTTTTGCTGTAAGCAATGAAAATAATTGGGCTAAAAATTTAACGACAGAACAGTTAGTTGAAATTTGGAAAGAGGATAGTCCAATTTCTTTATGGAGTGATTTGGATTCGAATTGGCCAAATGAAAAAATCAAACTTTATGCACCAGCAAGCGATGCCGGAACATATGATTACTTCCACTCGGCAGTAATGGGGAAAACAACAAAAATGCGTTCAGATTATACAGCGAGTCAAGATTCAAATGTTTTGGTGACGGGTGTTGCAGGAGATAAATATTCACTTGGATTTTTTGGGTATGTCTATTATGTTTCCTTCGCTGATAAATTACAAGCAGTTGCAATTAATAGTGTTGAACCCAAAGTGGAAACAATTAATAGTGGGGCATATCAGCCGCTTTCAAGAGGGTTGTATATCTATATTAATATGAACAGATTTAAAGAGAGCAAAGCACTCCAGGAATTCAGTAGATTTTATTTAGAAAATGCTGAAGAGTTAACGTATGAATTAGGGTATGCAGCATTATCAAAAGAAGAATATATAGAGGAAATAGATAATCTATTTAAGAAGCAATAAATATTGCTTTTTTTTAAAGACCTTGCAAAAGAACTGCCAGTAGTTTACAATGCAAATATAAGAGGGGGAGTATAATGAAAAAATATAGTATTAAAAATATGGGGATTATTTTCTCAATATCGTTATTGATGTTTATCACTATCTTTGGTCTGATGGGATGGCAAAAAATTAAAGATCAAGTGTTGGAATTCACCACAACTTCAGAAATAATAAAATATGATTATGATGTTGAAATCATGGAAGATGGCCGAGCAATGATAACTGAAAATATTGAGTATGATTTGGATCGAAAAAATGGTGTAACGCGTGATTTCGAAGTTTCTGATCAAATGAAAATAACAGTGTCTGAAATCATGGTAGAAGGTAGAGAAAAAGTAAGTAAAGTTGATAAAGCAAAAAATGGTGATATAGGTGTGTAT
>BHER01000096.1 GCA_003864555.1 Erysipelotrichaceae bacterium
ACAGAAAATGCTTACATTTTCTTACTTTTCTATTGAAATCAAAGAAGAAATATTGTAGAATGGATATTGTAATATAAATTAAAGGAGAGAGAATAATGAATACAAAAACAGTAAAAATTATTGACCCGAGTGGAATTCATGCAAGACCAGCTACAGTATTAGTTGGAGCAGCAGGAGGATTTGAATCTGATTTAAAATTAGAGTATAATGGAAACCAAGTTAATTTAAAATCAGTTATGGGTGTCATGTCACTTGCAATTCCAAATGGTGCAGAAGTAACAATCCTTGCTGATGGCGCTGATGCTGATGCTGCAATTGCTGGAATATATGAAGCAATGAAAAAAGAAGGCCTATCAGAATAAAACAGAAAGTGCTGGCTAATAATAATGTCAAGCACTTTTTTTAAATACAATGATAACTGAAATGAGAGGAATAACAATATGCGTAAATTAAAAGGTATTGGAGCATCTAGTGGGGTTGCAGTTGCAAAAGTTTTCAAACTTGTCCACCCAGATTTAACTCCTTCAAAAAAAATTATTGAAGAAGCACAAGTGGAAGCAGAACTTGAAAAATTAAAAGCTGTTTTACAACAATCCAATGCAGAGCTTGTTGTAATTAAAGCGCGTGCATTTGAGAAAATGGGTGCTTCAAAAGCAGCTGTTTTCGAAGCACATATTCTTATGTTAAATGACCCTGAGTATATAAGTTCAATTGAAGCAAAAATCAGAAATGAAAAACTCGATGCCCCTTCGGCAGTACATGAGGTTTCACAAATGTTCATTGGTATTTTTGAATCATTAACGGATGAATATATGCGTGAAAGAGCAGCAGATATCAAAGATATTTCAAGTCGGATATTAGCACATTTATTGCATATCAAAATTCCAGATTTAACACTTATCAATGAGAAAGTAATTATCGTTGCTGAGGACTTAACACCATCAGATACAGCACAATTGGATAAACAATTTGTTTGTGGTTTTGCAACAAATATCGGTGGGAGAACTTCCCATTCTGCTATTATGGCAAGATCGCTTGAAATTCCTGCTGTTGTTGGGTTGAAAACTATTTTAGCAGATACGGATGAATTTCAAATTATTGCACTTGATGGTGAAACAGGTGAGATTATTATCGAACCAAAACAAGCAATCATCGATGCTTATGAGCAGAAAGCAGCTGCAATTGCAAAAGATAAAGAACTCTTGAAAAAATATAAAGATCTTCCATCAATTACAAAAGATGGACATCATGTTGAGCTTGCTGCTAATATTGGAACACCGAATGATTTAGAAGGTGTTTTAGCAAATGGTTCTGATGGAATTGGTTTATATCGAACTGAATTCCTTTATATGGATGCAACTGTTGCACCAACAGAAGACCAACAGTACACAGCGTATACTAAAGTTTTACAATCAATGGTTGGAAAACCAGTTGTTATACGGACAATTGATATTGGTGGGGACAAAAAATTACCTTATATGCCGTTACCAGAAGAAGAAAATCCATTTTTAGGTTATCGTGCATTACGTATGTGCCTTGGGGAGTATCATGAGCTCTTTAGAACACAACTTCGTGCCTTACTAAAAGCTTCTGTTCATGGTGATCTACGGATAATGTTTCCAATGGTAACAACAGTTAATGAACTTATTGATGCTAAAAAAATGCTTGAAGAAGAAAAAACAAAACTGCTTGCACAAGGTGTTGAAATCAGTTCTACTTACCAAGTTGGAATGATGATGGAAGTCCCAGCGGCTGCAATTATTGCTGATAAACTGATAAAGCATGCTGACTTTTTCTCAATTGGGACAAATGACTTGATTGGGTATACGATGGCTGCTGATAGAATGAATGAGAAAGTATCATATCTCTATCAACCATATAACCCATCTATTTTACGACTTGTTAAAAATATCATTGATGCAGCACATGCAGCTGGTAAATGGACTGGAATGTGTGGAGAGATGGCTGGTGATTTAATGGCAATTCCTCTACTTGTTGGACTAGGACTAGATGAGTTTTCAATGAGTGCTACCTCAGTTTTACATGCGAGAAGACTTATTTCTACGCTTGATAAAAAAGAGATGGAATTACTTGCAGAAAAAGCATTGGATTGCTCGACAATGGAAGAAGTTGAAAAACTTGTTGAGGCAGCAGTTTAAGTTCAAAACAGGTGTTAGCTAACACCTGTTTTTTTCTCTTCACTATAAATAAAAGGGAGCTGTTTATTTTGGACACTATATTATTTTTAAAACCAGTTTTTCAAGAACGTATTTGGGGTGGGCATCGCCTCTATCCCTACTTCCCCGAACTATCGGCTGCATTCCACGGGAATAAAATTGGTGAATGCTGGGCAATAAGTGCACATAAAAATGGACAATCCATCATCGAAAATGGACCTTATGCCGGCTGGGAATTAGCAAAACTTTATCAAGAGCAACCGAGCATTTTTGGTTTTCCTGAAAAAAAAGATTTCCCTCTACTCGTCAAAATTTTGGATGCTAGCTCTAATCTTAGCGTTCAAGTTCACCCCGATGATGCTTATGGCTTAAAAGTCGAAAACGAACTTGGCAAAACTGAGTGCTGGTATGTTCTAGCATGTGATGATAATGCATCGATTATTTATGGTCATACCGCTAAAACAAGAGCAGAGTTTGCACAACGCATCGAGGATAAACAATGGGCTGAGTTACTTTCTGAGATACCAATAAAAAAAGGGGACTTTTTCTATGTGCCTAGTGGAACAATCCATGCGATAAAAGAAGGGACACTGATTTTAGAAGTTCAGCAATCTTCCGATACAACATATCGTCTTTATGATTATGATCGCGTAGATGAACAAAATAACCCACGTATGCTACATATTGAAAAATCCATTGCTGTTACGACAATCCCACATAAAGTAGAGCAGTTTATTCCCATAACAATAGAAGATGGCTCAATGCAAATCACAACTTTAGTTCAAAGTGATTTTTTCACCGTTCAAAAAATAATAGTGAAAAATGCGGGCACACTTGAACGGATAGCACCATATCTGCTTGGAACAGTTTCAAGTGGGACTGGTTTTATTGATGGTGTAGCCGTTCAATTTGGTTCATCTTTTATTGTACCTAATATGCTCAAATCCATTTCTATTACTGGTGATCTAGAACTTATTATTTCATGGGATGGATGCCTTTAATAGGAAGTCCCATAAATAAAAGGCTGTACATGTGTAAACTGTACAGCCTTTTATGCTCTCGTCCTATATTTTATTCGTATTTGCAAAATGCCATTTTGCAAGCTTTTTGAGCTCCGCCTCACCATATTTGGATCTTAGCTTGATTGCCTGTGCATCGACTTGCTTTCCTGCTCCTAGATGAAAAATCATATCATATTGTTTATTTTGTACTTGCATATATGTGAGGAAATGCGCTCGTGCAATAATAGAGGCACAGGCAACCGAAAGAAACTTATTTTCGGCTTTTGTTTCAAAATGGGTTGGCAGGTAAATTGGTGTTATTTTTTTTTCTACCAAATAGTTCTCATAATTTTTTTTACTAGCATATTGATCCATAATAATTGGCGTACTGCGATTAATTTGAGGATAACTTGTAAGCAGGGCGCCGATCGTTTTATTATGGAGAAATGTTTTAATTGCATGGGCATTGAAATGATGTGCGGTGAACTGATTATATTGCTCATTGCTTAGCATTGATACAGCATGAGGGACTTTTTTTCGAACTTCGGGAGCAATTTTTTGGATGTATTCATCCGATAATTGTTTACTATCTTGGATCGTAAGCCCAGCTAATGCTGTTCTAATTTCTGGTGTGATATAACAGGCAGCACTAACAAGAGGAGCAAGATAGTCTCCAACACCCGTTTCATCACAGCCAATTTGGATTTCCATTTCTGGGATTTTTTTTGAATTTTTAACGATATCCTGTTTTGAAATAGCTAAATTTGCATCCCATTTCTCCGCTTCCTGTTCAGCATTTTTGCCTTGGAATACAATTTTCCCAGATGTATAGACACTAATTCTACAGTTTGGCTGGATAAAAAGCGCTGCAATATATGGATTATTGGCTTTTTGCTCGTATATATGATATGTTTCAAGTAATTTAATTTTCTGACTTGCACTTAAAGTAACTGTATGCGAT
>BHER01000097.1 GCA_003864555.1 Erysipelotrichaceae bacterium
GTTTTAATACTATCGGGCCCATCATTATCAACCCCTAGTAATAAAATCCCCTTAGCATCTTTATTTTCTGATGCTGATGAAAAATTCCGCCATTCAAATGAGCTTAATATGGTATAAAAAATAGGAACTTGAACTATAAGAAGAATAATGAGAAAAAACTTAATAATCTTACTCCCACGGGTTTTCTTTTTGCCTTTTCGATGTTTCCTTTTAGTTGTGCGTCGCGGCTTTTTTCTGGGGGGCGATTGCTCATGCTCTCGCGGCTTTTTTTTTCGATTTCTTCTTGAAATAACTTAATGCTCTTCCGCAGTATTACTCTCATAATCATCATTTCCGACCTCTTCATCTAAATAGAATGCAATACGAGGATCCTTTTTTTTATCTGTTTTTCTTTCTCGCATATTCACCCCTCCGTTCTCCTATAATATTCTAACACATTCTTTGGTAGTTACACCATAAGTATCAACTTTTTTCCATAAAAAAAGAACCCAATGGGTCCTATTTTTAAAAAATTATCGTTGACCTTTATCATATGGTTGACCCGATGCTTTTGGAGCAACTGCACTCCTTGAAAAAAGGATGAGGGCAATAATTGTCAAAACATAAGGTAATATTTTAAGAGTGACACTTGGAATCACAGTTGTTATTTCAGGAAAGTTTGAAATAGCAGTTTCTGCCATATTCCGACTAAATCCAAAAAAGATTGCGGCACCAAAAACACCCCAAGGATTCCACTTACCAAATACAAGTGATGCAAGTCCTAAAAATCCGAGGCCTGAGATTGTTAATGCTGAAAACCGACCATCTGCAAATGTTAAAATTGTGATTGCTCCACCAATTCCTGCAAATACACCACTTAGAATTACAGCAGTATATCGAATTTTTGTTACGGAGATACCGGCTGTATCAACAGCACTAGGATTTTCGCCCACGGCTCTTAATCGCAGGCCAAACTTTGTTTTTTTCAAAATGAAACTTGTAATAATTGTTGTTATGACAACGAGGATAAACCCAATATTAAGAGGGTATCCCCCAATCATAATATTCATTGAATAGGCAACATTTGCTCCGGCTGACTGTGCAATACCATCAAATAAAAGTTTGATGATAAAAACACAAAAAGATACGGCAATCATATTAAGTGCGGTACCACTAATAATCTGATTTGCTCTAAAGGTAATGGATGCTACAGCATGTAGGAGTGCACATATGCCGCCCATAACACCTGCCATCAGGATCGATACAATGATCACACCCGTTCCACCAAGTGCTGCGCCATAGAAATTAGAAACCATGGCTGCAGCAAATGCGCCAAAAACCATCATACCCTCAAGTCCAATATTGACAACCCCTGATTTTTCACTGTATAAACCACCAATGCCTGCAAAAATAATAGGCGTTGCATAGGCAAGGGAAGAAAGAAAAATAAAGATAAGTTTTGTTTCTAAGCTAATTTCCATTAAACAACATCCTCCTTACGATTTTTCGGCTGTTTTTTTTCACTTTTTTGTAATCGTTTATCCCAAAACTTTTCAAACATATATGACATTGCGATGAAAAATAAAATCAGGGCAACAATCATCGATGTAATTTCTTTAGGAACAATTAAGACTTGTTGGATTTCAAGGCTAATAACATTTAAATATGTTAAAATTGTTGAACCAAAGAGGACCCCAATTGGCGTGCTACTTCCAAGTAGCGATGCAGCAAGTCCATCAAATCCAATATTGGTTAATTCAAAACCATTTGTTGCAATCGTCCCAATCATGAGCAAATAGACTGCACCACCAATTCCTGCAAAACCACCTGATATCATCATTGCAAGCATCATATTTTTTTTCGATTTAATACCTGCATAGTCAGCTGCATCACTATTTAAGCCGCCTGCGCGAATTTCGTAGCCAAATTTTGTTTTATAAATAATAAAATAGAACACACCGACAGCAAGTAATGCAAAAAGAAAGTAAATCCAGAAATTAACAGGAATACGTAATATTTTAAGACCTGCCAAGTTTTTAAATGTTAAGCTATCAGCAAGTGCAAGTGTTTCTCTATTTGTTGTTGCTGGATTACCAAAAATTGGGAAAAAAGTATCTTTCACGAGATAAAGTGCAATATAGTTAAGCATGATTGTTATAACAACTTCATGTACTTTGAAATAGGCCTTAAGCACACCAGGAATAAAACCCCAAAATGCACCGAAAATAAAGCCTGAAAGTAAAACGAGTGGTAAATGGATGAATACTGGGATATTGGGGATATACCCAACTACGAGTGCACCAAGTATTCCTAAAGTTACCTGCCCTTCCGCACCAATATTAAATAAGCCCGTTTTAAAAGCGAATGCAACACCAATTGCTGCAAATATAAGTGGCGATATTTGTTGAAAGAAATTCGAAATCATATTCCCATTTTCATCATGGAAAAAGGCTGTAAAAAGGACAACTAGGAAATCAAAAGGATTTTTACCAAGTAAAATCAAAATGATAAGGACCACTAATATTGCAAAAATAATTGCTGAGAGGAGTGATAATATTTTGGTTTTATTCATATGATTGCTCCTCCTTTGCTTCTTTTACACCAGCCATTAAAAGCCCAAGTTTTGATGTGTTTGCATCTTCTGCAGGCATCTGTGCAATCAGTGCTCCCTCGTACATGACAGCGATGCGATCACTTAAGTTTAGGATCTCATCAAGTTCATAGGACACAAGCAAAACAGCTGCCCCACTATCACGTGCTGCTAGAATTTGCTGATGGATGAACTCAATTGCTCCAACATCTAAACCACGCGTTGGTTGCACCGCAAGTAATAATTTAGGTGTGCGTACAAGTTCGCGCGCAACAATTGCTTTTTGCTGGTTTCCACCCGAAAGTGAGCGCGCAATCGAATAGACACCTTTTCCAGAGCGGACATCGTATTTTTTCATTATATCTTCAGAAAAACTAATGATTTTTTGTTTATCCAACATTGTCCCTTTTTGGAATTTTTTTTCAAAATATTCTTGTAGTATCATGTTTTCATACATATAGAAATCCAAAACAAGTCCATGTTTATGGCGATCAGCAGGAATATGCCCCATCCCTTGTAATGTGCGGCTTCGAACTGTTGCATGTGTGATATCGATATCTTCAAAATAAAGTGTGCCATCCACTTTTTGCATTCCAGCTATTGCTTTGACCAGTTGCTCTTGGCCATTACCATCTACACCGGCAATACCTAAAATTTCACCTCCACGAATATGCATCGTGATATCATTTAAAATCATTTTGCCATGATCACTTAAACACACACCTTTAAGGTCGAGGATAACTTCTCTAGGCTGAGCTTTTTTTTTGTTTATATTAAAATTAACAGCATGTCCTACCATTAAATTAGCAAGTTGTTGTGTACTTACAGCTGCAACATCTACAGTATCAACATAGCGACCAAGACGAATAACTGTGCAACGATCTGCAACAGCTTTAATTTCACGAAGTTTATGTGTGATAATCAGGATTGTTTTGCCTTCCAATTTTAGCTTTAAAATAATAGCCATCAGTTCTTCAACTTCTTGTGGTGTTAGCACTGCTGTTGGTTCATCAAAAATTAATATTTCGGTATCGCGGTATAACATTTTTAAAATTTCCACACGTTGCTGCATGCCAACTGTAATATCTTTTATCTTAGCATCCGGTTCAATATTTAAACCATATTTTTGCGATAATGCCATAATTTTTTTGGTGGCATCTTTTAAATTAAGCATCCCGTTTTGTGTTTGCTCAATTCCTAAAATAATATTTTCAGTTACAGTAAATATATCAATTAACTTAAAGTGCTGATGTACCATCCCAATTCCCAACGCATTGGCAATATTGGGATTATCAATCGAAATAGTTTTTCCATTGACACGTATTTCCCCCTTTTCTGGTTGATATAATCCAAAAAGGACGCTCATAAGCGTCGACTTCCCTGCACCATTTTCACCAAGCAAAGCATGTATTTCATTCCTTTTAATTTTTAAGGTAATATCATCATTGGCAATAATTCCAGAAAATTCTTTTCTTATACTTAGCATTTCAATTG
>BHER01000098.1 GCA_003864555.1 Erysipelotrichaceae bacterium
CGACTTTTTTAAAACTCCTTTAGAAATAAAAAAGAGAAAGTACATTTTTAAGTATGCTACTTATTATTTCAGGGGGAATCAGCGATATAATAGCAAAAATGGAAGATTTTATATTGACTTCAATGGTTTAAATAAGGTATAATTAATAATGTTGTATATCCTTATCAGTTTGCAACCGCATTGGATAGGTATTAAATGCATTTATGCTTCCTAGTTCGAGCGAGTCTAAGATAAAAAAATAATAAGGAGGTGCCAGAATATGTTCGCAGTAATTGAAACTGGAGGAAAACAGTACAAAGTTACTCAAGGTGATGTAATTTACGTTGAGAAATTAGAAGTAGAAGTTGGAGATACAGTAACATTTAATGAAGTATTATTAGTTGGTGGCGATAAAGTTGCAGTAGGAAGTCCTTTTGTAGAGGGCGCAAAAGTTGTTGCTTCTGTTGAAAAACAAGGAAAAGCAAAAAAAATCACTGTATTCAAATATAAGCCAAAGAAAAACCAATATCGTAAATTGGGACATCGTCAACCATACACGAAATTAGTTATTGAAGCTATCGAAGCGTAGTGAATAAGGATGGTTCAGATGATAAAAGTTATTATTTCCTATAAAGCCAAAAAAGTTGTAAAAATTGAAATTTCTGGTCATGCAGCATATGCAGCATCTGGTCATGATATTGTTTGTGCTGGTGTAAGTAGTTTGGTGTTTAGTACATTAATCTATTTAGAGAAGCACAAACTAGTACAAATGAAAACACTTGAACGTGCTAATCATATTCAAGCAGTATTTGATACTGAAACAGAGATTTCTAAACATTTACTGCAAGCGCTTATAGAAGGTATTCAACTTATTCAGCATGAATATCCGCAAAGAATTAAAATTATGGAAAATGGAGGTGACACATATGTTAAAATTTAATCTACAGTTCTTCGCATCTAAAAAAGGGGTGGGGTCGACTAGAAATGGTCGTGACTCTGCATCGAAAAGACTAGGTGCAAAAAGAGCCGATGGACAATTTGTAACAGCTGGTTCAATTTTATACCGTCAAAGAGGGACGAAAATTCATCCAGGAACAAATGTTGGACGTGGTGGAGATGATACACTATTTGCAACAGTTAGTGGTGTAGTTCGTTTTGAAAGACTTGGTAAAAAGAAAAAGCAAGTTAGCGTATACGAAGCGTAAAAATTGAAAAAGAGCGAGTGAAAAAACGAGCTCTTTTTTTCTCTTTACACATTTTGTTTTTTTTGTCAGCATTTTGTTTGGCGAGAAAATAAAGTGGTCACAAAAAAAACAAGAAATCAAGTATACAATTTAATATAAAGAAAAGGAGCAATAAAATGTTTGTAGATCAGACCCTAATACACTTAAAAGGTGGAAATGGTGGAAATGGCGTTGTTGCATTTAGACGCGAAAAATATGTCCCTGAAGGTGGACCAGCAGGTGGAAATGGTGGAAATGGTGGAAATATCATCCTCGAAGTCGAAAATGGACTTAGAACACTGATTGATTTCCGCTTCAAGAAAAACTTCTTTGGGAAAAATGGTGAATCAGGAGCAAATAAATCGATGCATGGGAAAAATGCAGATGATGTTATTCTAAAAGTCCCACCAGGTACTATTGTCCTAAATTCTGTGACAAAAGAAAGAATATGTGACTTGACGGACCATAAGCAACAATTCGTTGTTGCCAAAGGAGGACGTGGAGGACGTGGGAATACTGCTTTTGCATCGAGTAGAAACCCTGCACCACATATTTCAGAAAATGGTGAACCAGGAGAAGAAAAAAGTATCATGCTAGAATTAAAATTACTTGCTGATATTGGATTTGTTGGGTTCCCATCAGTTGGGAAATCAACATTACTCTCTGTAATGACAGCTGCAAAACCAAAAATAGCAGCATACCACTTTACAACACTCTCGCCACAACTTGGTGTAGCATCAACTAGTGATGATAGATCATTTGTAGTAGCCGATTTACCCGGTCTAATAGAAGGTGCCCATTTGGGACACGGTCTTGGGCTCCAGTTTTTGAAGCATATTGAAAGAACAAAAGTTATCTTGCATGTTCTTGATATGAGTGCATCAGAGGGCCGTGATCCTTATGATGACTATACAAAAATATGTGAAGAATTGCGAAGCTATGATACAACATTATTAGATCGCCGTCAAATTATTGTCGCAAATAAAATGGATGTCGAAAATTCTTTTGAAAACCTTGAAAAATTTAAAAAAGATTTAAATAATCCGGATATTGATGTTGTGGAAGTAAGTGGAATTACACAGTACGGCGTAAATGTTTTAAAATTAAAACTTGCAAATATCTTAGATGCATTGCATGAAGAAGAGCAATTACGCAATGCTGCTGATAATGCTACCGAAACAATTACATATACATTAAAAAATCCACCGAAAAATCGTCGAAATAGCCAAGATGAAATTCAAATTACTATTGAGAAACAAGATAATGGGTCATTTATCATTGTCAGTGAGAAACTTGAAAGAATGTATCAGATGACAAATATGAATTATGATGAATCAGTAATGCGCTTTGTAAGTGTCATGCGTGCTGCAGGAGTCGACGAAAAATTACGTGAAAGTGGAGCACGTGAGGGTGACACTGTTTGGATAAGCGATTTCGCTTTTGATTTTGTAGAAGAAGAGTTTGACAAATAAAGAAAATATGGTATTATAGACTTATGATTCCGAGAGGGTTTGTCAATTTTTATATACTAGTAACCGAACATATTACATACGGGAGTTTGAGATCCGCTTACATGTTGAAGACTAAATTTTAATTTAGAATCCTACGTTTGCGAATAAAAGCACCCCCCTAGCTATTGGAGCGGGGCTACTAGTTAAAAAATAACGGCTATTCTGGGAGTCTTTTTATATGAGAAAAAGGAAGAGTAAGATGTTACATCAATTTTCAAGAAATGAACTTGCAATAGGTACAAAAGGTCTAGATGCTTTACGCCATGCAACAGTTACTGTTGTTGGGATTGGTGGAGTTGGTTCTTTTGCAGCTGAAGCCCTTGCACGATCAGCGGTAGGGAAAATTATTCTAATAGATAAAGATATCGTAGATATTACAAATATTAACCGACAGCTCCATGCAACGACTAAAACAATAGGGCAATCAAAATGTGAAGTAATGAAAAAACGGATTTTGGATATAAACCCCCAGTGTATTGTTGAAACACTTGATGTTTTTATTAATCGCGATAATATTGACTTGGTTTTTGATCAAAATCCTGATTTCATTGTGGAAGCAGTAGATACAATTTTAATAAAGAGTTTAATTATAATGGAAGCATTCAAACAACAAACACCAATCATCTGTTCAATGGGTGCTGCAAATAAGTTGGATCCGACAGCCTTTAAAATTGCCAATATTTGGGATACACGCTATGATCCGATTGCAAAAATTATTAGACGTGATCTCAAACGTGCAAAGCTAGGCTTACGTAAATTGATGGTAGTCTATTCAGAAGAAAAACCAATAGTTCCAAAAGCAGAAGTGCTAGCAGTCATCGGGAATGCACAGAGTCATATTCGAAAACAGGAGATCCCGCCATCATCCAATGCATTTGTTCCCTCTGTTGTTGGTCTAATTTGTGCTAGTTTTGTAGTCAACGAAATCATTGCAAATGCTGGTGTGACATTTGAACGAAAAGGGAATGAACTACCTAATAATGTGAAAACACTATAAAAAAGAGTTTAAATAAAACTCTTTTTCTTTTATCTTGTATTCACTAGTAGAAACATAGTATAATTGTTATGTAAGATTTTTACTTAATGATGAAACAAGGATAGATGAATGTGCTTGAAATCGAGTGTTTAGAGAATGTTAAAGTTACGAGAGATGTAGAAATCCTTTTTCCAGAAATTCAAAAAGTTTTGGAAATGGCATTGGAATCTTCAGCAAAAAATAAAGGCAATAATGAAGTTAGTATTGTCTTTGTTAATGAT
>BHER01000099.1 GCA_003864555.1 Erysipelotrichaceae bacterium
CATTGCATACGCCCCAATTCGATAAATTGGATACATAACTGATGTCAATTGTGGTCTCCCAATAACTGCCGATTTCGTGTTAGAAAAACTTATCAATTCGACATCTTGGGGGATTTTTTTACCTAAATCTTGAATCGCATTACTAAATGCTAGTGCGAGTGAATCACTTGTTGCAAAAACACCTTGTGGAATATCTTTTTCTTTATATTGTTCTAAAAACATCTTATATGTTTTAACATAGTCATCTAAAAGTGCAACTTGTTGAACTTTTACACCATTTTTTTCGCAAATAGCTGAAAAAGAATCCAACATAATATCTTCATGTAAGTCTTCTATTCGTGTGAGATACACTATTTCCTTATATGCTTTTTTTACAAAGTAATTTGCAATATCTTCTGATACTTTATTGTAATTTATTGCTATTGTATATAAATCAGGATATTTATGCGGCGTTGAAAAAATAACGACTGGTACGCTAGCATTTTTAATTGTTTGGTACATGCCCTCAGTAATATAATCGCACATAATTAGGAGCCCATCTACTTGGCTTGAAACCATATGTTCGATCTGCGCTTTGAACACTGCTTCATCGCCCATATAAGAATTAATTATCACGGTATATCCATACTGCTTTAGATTTGCTGTATCGATAATCCCTGCTAGTAATTCTGATACGGATGCACGGTTGACTTCTGATACGATCACACCAATACTTGTTGAACTTTTTCTTGCAAGTCCACGCGCAATCTCATTTGGTTTGAAATTTAATTTTTTGATTGCTGCTTCAACACGGTGCTTTCTCTCTGCACGCACAACTGCACTATTATTCAAAACACGTGATACTGTTGCAAGTGATACATCCGCCTCTTCTGCAACATCATAGATTGTCACTGCCTGTTTTTTTCTTTTATTTGACATTATTATCCTCTCTTTTCTCTATTTATTGAAAAAAAGGAAGCTTACCTAACTGTTGTTCCAGTAAGCAAAGCCTCTTTTTGCGTTATTCTAAATTCTCTGCTGTTACTCCTTGAATGCGTTCAAGGAGACTTTCAGTTGTACTGCGCTCTTTCTCAACTTTTACTTTTACATCTTTTGTAATTGGAAGTGTTTCTACACTTACTTCATCATCACAATCTTTTCCTATTTTTAATGTTGAAGTTCCACGGCGAACCATTTCTCCACCACGTTCTTTTATATCAAGTACTTTCTCACTTGCATCTGTACGTAATTTCAAAGAAACCGACTTCACATCTTCTAATGTTTCTTTCCCTGACTTTGGAGCTAAAATAAGTCCCGCAAGAAATCCTGCACCAGCACCTACTATTACTCCTGTCCCGACTTTAACTAAACTCCCTAAAAAACTTGTTTTTTGTGTTTTTGTCATTTTTTTTCCTCCATTATAATAAATTTTTAATACTTAATTGTTTTTATCAAATTTTGATAAAACAAAATTTGTTAAGCCCGTTGTAGCATAGTCAATCACTGTATTAACCTGTTTATAGCTATTATTCATACGTTCTGTTATTTCAGTTGTTTGTTCAATCATTTTGTTGACTTGCGTAATAAGTTCTTGCGTTTGCACTACTGCTTCTTCCGCTTGTTTTGCAACTAGCATCATCTGTTTTATAAATCGGATGACCTGAATCAAAAGAATGATCCCAACAATCACAAGTACAGCAACAAGAATCCAGATAATTGTCATAATATCAATTGTAATTTCTCCCATGGATATCCCCCTTAAAATTCAAGTTATTGATTATAGTTTCACAAAGTCCATTATATCAAATTTCTCTCTAATTGAAAACATTTTAGTTTACTTTTTTACTAATTCCATCACTTTATGCATATATTTTTGGATATTACCTGCTCCCATAAATATAATGACCGCATTTTCATGTATTAGTAGTTGTTCAACATTCGTAATTTCTAAGTGTTGTGCACCTTTTGTCTTGTCCAAAAGTGCCGTTGGTATCAGACTTGATTCTTCTTCTCTTGCAGATGCAAAAATATCAGTAATGTAAATAACATCACTACTAGCAAGCGATTCTGCAAACTCATCCTCAAGTGCTTTTGTCCGTGAGAAGGTGTGCGGTTGGAAAACTGCAATAATCTTTTGCCCTTCAAATTTTTGTCGTGCAGCATTAAGTGTTGCAATAATTTCAGTTGGGTGGTGTGCATAGTCATCGATAAATGTATATTTCTCAGAAAGCGTAATATTAAATCGACGGTCTACACCTTTAAATTTTGAGAGTCTTTCCACTGAGGATTCTAAATCCAGAGATTCTAAATTTGCAATGACCAGTGTTGCAACGCTATTAATTAGCATGTGCATGCCGTAGAACGGCAGTGAAAATGGCCCTAGTTTTTGATTATTTGTTTCGAGCGAAAAAGTGATACCACTCGCCGTTTTTTCATAGTTACAAATAATATAGTCATGCTCTTTTCCAAAACCAAATGTTATAAAGGGGATATCGATTGCACGGAGTCTAACCTCTTTGATATTCAAATCATCTCCAAATGCAACTACCGTTTTTTGGGTTTGCTTTGCAGCGGATGTAAAGGCATCAATGACATCATCGGTATCAGCAAAATAATCCGGGTGATCAAATTCAATATTAGTTATAATCAAATAAGTTGGCTGATATGCTAAAAAATGTCTTTTATACTCACATGCCTCAAATAAGAAGTAGTCGGGATTTTCGGCAGAATATCCTGTTCCATCCCCGATAAGGCAGGCAACACCCTCGTCACTAAAAACCTCAGATAGTAGACCTGTTGTTGTTGTTTTACCATGGGTACCACTCACAGCAACTGATGTATATCCTTGGGTCATTTCAGCAAGGAAATCATAGTAGTGTTGATAGCCGATACCCATTTTTTCAAGATATGCTACCTCTTCATTATTATCAGCTCTAAATGCGTTTCCGCAAATGATCGTATCATATGGCTCCTCAAAATTATGTTTTGAAAATGGTTTAATTTCAATACCATTTTCTCTTAGCTTTCGTTCTGTAAAGACATGTTCTAAAATATCAGACCCGGTTACTTCTTCTCCTTGTGATTTGAGAATATTTGCAAGCGCACTCATTCCTGCACCTTTTATACCAATAAAAAAAAACTTTCGCATTACTATATCATTTCCTTCTTAAAATATTCATAAAACCCGGTACCAACTGGAGCGGTACTAGGTAAAACTAAAATCCCTTTATTATTAAATTCAGCTGCTAAATTCAATTCTTTCCCTGAGCAAATCATCCCATTTGATGCAACTTTCCTTAAAATACTTGGTTCAATCAATAATCCTGTTGGCATCATACTTCCAATTTTTGCTACAACAACTTTTTGTCCCTGCTCTATATTTTGTGCCCCACAAACTATTTGCAGCACTTCACCTTTTAGGTCAACTTGGCAAATAGAGAGCTTATCGCTATCTGGATGCTTTTGTTTTTGCTCCACAGAGCCAATAATAAACTGCTGTTTGATTTCTGCTTCTATATTAGGTAATGCTATGTCTGCATTTGTAAGCAACAGCGCTATTTGTTTGTTGAATGCTGGTTCATCTTCCAAAAGCAGTCCTGTAAACTTAATATCTAGTTTTGTTGATGCATTTAGTATATTATAGCCAATTATTTCTTGATTTTGCATCAGCACCACAGCGGCATCTTTTTCGATTGTTTCAATCACCGCATCTGTCCGTTTTGTTGCGATGCATAGCAGGGTATCATGTAATCCCTCGTTATTATATACATAGATCATTTTCTCATCTCTTTCTCATCTCTAATTACTACCTAAAATTATTTTATTTTCGGCTGTTTCTTCTAGGAAGCCATCATCATTGCTACCATCTCCTGAGGGTCTTCCTACTTGTCTATTACTACTATATATTTTATTCTCATTTTCATGGTTTACC
>BHER01000100.1 GCA_003864555.1 Erysipelotrichaceae bacterium
TTATACTCTTGCGCAATTTTTTGGGGTACATCTGTTCCTGAATCTACTAATAATGCTATTTTTTTATTTTCCATTTTTTTTCCTTCTTTCTTTTTGTTCACTGTTTTGTTTTTTTATATCCTTTTTATCCGTTTGTTCCCTTATTAAAATTTTTTCAAGTATATTTTTACTTGAAAAAGCAATTGCTGCCATTTTTAATTCTAAGCTTTCAGTTTGTTTCAAACCCTGCACGATATGCTCACCAAGTATTTGTCTACCAACTGTTTGTAAGCCATATTCTATTTCTGTACAGAACATATCATAGGCGATATCGGCAGTAAATCGTTCTGTATGCAGTTTGATACTTTTGCTGATTGCTGATATTGGTAATATTTGTTTCAAAATTGTTATCGTAATAATTGATGCAATATGCTTACGTTGATACCTTTTTTTCACTGGTTTTGATATAAGCTCAAGTTTTACATAATTATTAATCATTGTTGCTGTAATAATTTTAGCTTGATTTTTCAAGAATAGGGGTTGCAGCTGTTTTTCAACTACTTCAACTACTTGATCCATATACAGCTCAATATTGGGCAAATTTTCCCATCTTGGCAATGCATATGTTTGCATTTCTTGCGCCCATTTTTTGACTTCATCCACGTTAATCACCTCATCTAGTATAGATAACTATACTATCAAGTTTCCATATTATAGTCAAGTGTTTTACGCATTTTTTAATTAAGATGTCTTTTTTCATTATTATTTTAATAGTGTGCTATACTATTAAATAGTATGATTATAGGAGCGATTACAGATGGAACTCAAAAACTTAAAAATTGGCCTTCGAACATTCAAAACAGGCCTTAGTGTTTTCATATGCATTTTATTATTTCAATTAATTGGGCGAGGTAGCCCAATAATAGCTGGGATTACTGCCGTTTTTGCCATGCGTGAGGACGTTGGTACAAGTGTGAAATTTGGATTACAGCGCATATCTGGGAATATAATAGGGGCAGTTTTTGCAGTTATTATGCTGTTTCTCCTTCAAATAACACAAGATGCATTTCTTATCAGATTATTTTTTATCCCCGGTTTTTTAATGCTTGTGATCACAATTTGTAATGCAACAAATAGTAAAGATGGTATTGTCGGTGCATCAGCAACCTACCTTGCAATTCTCTATATTGCACCTGCCGATAATGCCGTATACTTCTCCCTAAACCGCGTCCTTGATGCTTTTATTGGTGCGGGTATTTCTTTACTTATTAATTACTTCATCCGCAACCCTCAAAAAAATGGGCCTAATTAGCTTTATATCAGCATTCATAAAAAAACCAAAACAATTAAAATTGTTTCGGTTTTTATTTTATTTTTTAAATTTTGAACCTTTACTTCCACGTGTTGCTAGCTGTGCAAGTACATTTGAATCATAGGTGAAAACAGTTTTTTCATGCTCACGAAAGCGTGTGATAGCAATTTTCACTAGTTTATCGATTAGTTCACTAAACTCTATACCTGCTGCTTGCCAAAGATAGAAAGATAATGATCCTGGTATTGTATTAATTTCATTTAAATAGATTTTATTTGTCCGATTATCAACCAGAAAATCAATACGACTTACTCCCGTCATCCCCAGTGTTTTAAACGCTAGTTCTGCTAGGCCTTTGATTGCTTGTTCCATCTCAATATCTAAAATAGCAGGAATTTCACGGATTGTATTAGCCATTCCTCCTAGCATTTTAGAGGAAGTATCTGTTGCTGATATCTGCATTTTAGGATTTTTACTTCCCGATTTTCCACCTTGGTATTTATCCTCAAAGCTTAGGAAATCTTCAGCACCAAATACTTTTTCAATGGCTGATGCTTGCGTCTCAACACTATTTCCAAGGACACTGCAATTCATTTCTGTAAAGTCTACTAAGGCCTGCTCAACAATAATTTTTTCATCATAGTTTACTGCATCATCCATTGCACTAATCAATTCATCTTCATTTTTGGCTACTGCAATGCCAATACTTGAGCCGAGGCTTGCAGGTTTTATAATCATTGGGAATCCAATTTCTGCTATTAACCGTTTTACATACTCACTTTTAAGTTGTGACCACTGTTTACTATAGCACCAAATATATGGAAGGATAGGCAATTGTGATGCCTGCCAAATTAGTTTCATCAAGACTTTATCTTGCCCCACTGCTCCTCCACTCACTGTTGGACCAACAAAAGGAATTTTATTTGAAGCAAATAGCCCCTGTATTGTCCCATCTTCAACATTTGTCCCATGAACAACAGGAAATGCAACATCAAATTCTGCTAGTGGTTTTTTAGAAAATACTTTGAACGGATATTCATATAGGAAATAGCGACTTTTATCGGCAATGAGCTTAACTTTTTTAGCATTTTTTTCGACAAAGTCTAAATCTTTAAAATGTTCCATCCCCAGCAAAACATCACCTGTATACCATTCATTTTTTTTGGATATATAGACAGGAATAACCTCGTATTTATCTTTATTGACTGCTTCTATTACTTGTTGTGCCGAGATAATTGAAATCTCATGCTCAACACTTTCCCCACCAAAAATTATAGCTAAACGTGTTTTCATCTGTTGCTCCACCCTTTCTTTTCTATTCTATTATTCATCATAAGCATCCGGTAAATCATTTGCTATTAGGACATAACTACCGGGTATTGCCTCACTATACATTTTAGCAAAACCTTCTTGTAAATTTTTAGCAACAAAAATAGCATTCGCAGGCATTTTTGTTAATAGACCATTATATATTGGTTGTGTCTGCTTGATGCCAATCAAGATCACAAAATCGACTCTCCCTGCCATATATGCTCCATATGCCTCATTAAGCTCTTCTTCTTGTGCTCCTAGTTCTATCATGCCAGGTGTCATAACAATTCGCTTTCCAGACATCATTTCAAGTACATCTATTGCCTTTTTGGTCCCTACGGGGTTGGCATTAAACGCATCATCAATAATAGTGAAATGTCCTGATTTTTTTATTTCTAGGCGGTGTTCAACTTGTGGCAAGGTTTGAACACCCTGCTTCATTTTCTCAATCGGAATTTGCATATCCTGCGCAATCGCAATCGCAGCTAGCACATTTTGGATATTATGTTCTCCTAGTAATTGTGATGTGAATTCATGCTCTGTTTTATCAGGGAAAACAACAGTAAATTTAACGCCCGTTTGATTGTATTCTATTTTTTTAGCGAAAAAGTCCACTTCTTCACTAAGCAATCCATATGTCAACACACGGCAGGTATTGGCTATTTTATAGGATGCAATCAATGGATCATCATAATTCAAAATAGCCACGCCATCTTTTGGTAATGACTCAACTAATTCAAATTTTGTTTTTTGAATATTTTCAATTGTTTTAAATGTATTCAAATGCTGTGGTCCTATTGCTGTAATGACTCCATATTTAGGCAGTGCAATATCTGCAAGCTCTTTGATTTCTCCAACTTTATAAGCTCCCATTTCGCATACAAATACTTCATGAATTGGTTTAAGACTTTCACGAATTGTCATTGTTATTCCCATTGGGGTATTATAACTTGCAGGTGTCATCAACGCATATTTTTCTTCATTTAAAATATGCGTGATGATATGTTTTGTTGTAGTCTTCCCATAACTACCTGTTATCCCGATAACATCAATTGTATTGTCCGCAGCAACCATTTTATTTTTTGCTTCGGTAATAAACTTTTTCCGAATCTGCTTTTCAAGTGGTTTATTCACAATATTTGCAAGCAGCACAAGGAGATAGATAAATAAGTTTACTAAAATATACGCATATATTAAAAAGATATATTTAAGCACTGTAAGATCGCCTGTAAAGTAGAGGGCTACAC
>BHER01000101.1 GCA_003864555.1 Erysipelotrichaceae bacterium
ATTATATAGTGAGACTTGCACACCATTATATCCTAATTCGGTTACGCCTTGTTGACCATTTTGATCTAAATCCATGAAAATATCTCCTGATATTACTCCACTATTCGTTGGTGCAACTGCCTTAACCCCAGTTATACCAAGTTCATATGCACTTGTTTCAAATCCCATGTTTATCGCTGTTTTACCACGATATGCCACACTATTATATGCTATTTCTCCATTTCTTGGCGCATCTACTGGTAGCTGTCCTGTATATGAGAGTGAGACTACATCTCCTGGATTTAAAGGATTTTGTAATTCTATTTTTATTGCTTTCACACTTGTGATATCTGCTGGTTGTGTTGGACTCCAGACACCCCCTGCAACTGTATTCCCTGCTGGTGCATCAAAACGTTCTGGTGTGTTAGACGTTGAATATAATACCACAAATCCTGTTGTAGCACCATTGACGTCTACATTAATTGTATCTGTTGCCAAAATATCATATTGCGAGTTACGTGGAATGCTATTTGTAATCAGTGTATCGTTTGCGTATGGTAGGATATCAATCATTTCAAAGTCAATAATTGCTTGCGTTCCCTCATTTTTCAAACTATATTTGTAGTCAACTTGTTGTCCCGGCATAGATGTTGCGGGTGTTATTATCCCATCTACAGGAACAGTGTTTTGACTCCCTTTAACGGATGTTGTTGGTACAATTGCATTGGCTGCTCCAACTCTTATTTGTCTTGTTTCGCCAAGATATCTTGAAATTAGACCTGTCCCAAGTGCTGCGCGCATTTCAGATGATAATGATTTTTCAGACATACCATTTATTGCTGCTGTTGTAAAGTTCTCCTCAACAAGCGAACCTACTCCAAATTCAATGTCATAGTCTCCAACTAACATCGTATCTACTGAGATATTTCCACTTGATAGCAAAAATTCAATGCTCGCCTGTGATCCTGCTAATGCATGGTTTGTCGATTTAAAATAGTAGAGTGTCCTACCATTTGTTAACTCATATTCTCCATTATCATTAGACGTCGGAACGAGCGATGCTGATGTATAAGCAGGCAACCGAATATCTGAAATCAGTGGGCCAGTAATATTATTGAAACGCATATATGATGGTCTTGGGATATACTTCATCCCCTTTGGTAGTGTGATAAAAACATATGGTTGATTTAATGCTCCTGCTGTTACCCCTATTCTTGTAGATACATTAATTTGGCGTCCATTATAAACTGCTTCTGTTGGGAAAATAGAAATTTGAGACCCCTCTACTACTGCAGCACTTACTACTGCCGGTAAATCTTTTTGTGCTTCTGAGCTGATAGCATAGCTAATCTGATAATCTGCATGCGTAGGGTTTGCTAACATGAAATCCTGAGGGATTCCTGCATGATCTACGTATGTGAGACTTTCAAGTTCAATGATTTCCTCTGTTCCTGCTATTACATTATCTGCCCGTAGTAGCATTTTTGTTGGGTTTTCCGAACCTGCAAAACTTACTGATGAACCATATAGAGCTCTTATTCTTGTTATCCGTTGCCCTTGAGGAAGTGCTGGTAATTCAGCTTCAAGTATTCCTTCAATCCAATTATTTGAATCATTCACCTCATACTCTAGTTTTCGGGTATACATTCTTCCTCTGGATAGACTCAATGGTGTGAAACCATCTGGGATTTTAAAAGTATACGTCAAATCGCTAATTCCTGGTGCTGCCGCGGCTGCATTAGAATAAAAACTGAATTGGACAATATCTCCTTGTCCAACTGAACTACTGCTTGCATTAGACGCTGAATATACTATATCCGTCTTGGGTACTAATACAGTCATTCTTTTGACTATTGTATATAATAATGTATTTCCATTATAAATATTAAAATCAATATCATAATCCCCCGGAGTTGCTCCCACTGGTATGTGCGTTAGATCGAATAGTGCAATGCGTGATGATGTCTGCGACCCGTAGTTGTAAATGAGTCTTTCATCCGTATCTACTTCAACAACACCCCTTTGGTGTAGATTAGTAAGCGCTAAAAATCCACCTGCTGGCGATTGTATCCTACCCCAATCCCATGAAGGAGCTTTAATTTTTTCAATTCTTAGTTCAGAAAAGTATAATTCCTGTCCCATTCCAGTATTCCAATCATAGTGATCAATCTGTTGTCCGCTATATCCGCTTTTGGCAAATATTGTATGAAGTGCCCATGTACTAATTGTCGCTGGTGTTGCTGCTACATACACTGGAGATGTTCCTGTCATGCTAATAGGTGGAACAGCTGCTGTAGCCGTTCTATATGCTTCCCCATTTAAGTTGTTTCCCGAAAAGTTTACTCCAATATTATATATATCCCCTGTTAATGCATCAGGAAGTGCGTTTAGAACAAAAGGAAAGTCAAAAGCGCCAGTTACTCCTTGTTTTAAAGTAATCACCATTTTTTTAAGTCCCGGCACGTATTGTGCTGACTGAATTTGTGAACTAGATGTTGGGAATGACTCTCCAACAATATCTAGTTTTGTTTGCGATAAGTCAATTTCGATTCTACCATTATTGACTTTGCTTGTTGCATCATTATGTGAAATTAGTAATTTTGCATTAACACGCTCAGTAGCCACCGTTAAATCAATCTCAGTTTCTTGTAAAGACGTATCAATAGATAGTCCGGGTAACCCCATACTTGCGGGTTGAATTTGTTGTTGTTGCATTGTTTCAACTTGTTCTGATACTTCACTTGATGTTGGTTGTTGTTGCATTGTTTCAACTTGCTCTGATACTTCACTTGATGTTGGTTGTTGTGTCGTATCCTCATCTTCATTATTTTCTGTTGTTTCATTATATACTATTTGTTCGCTTGTTGCTGCTACTATTGGTAATTGAAAACCAGTTAGTAGAATGACAAGTGCTAACATGAAATTAATTTTTGTCGATTTTTTATTTTTAGTATGATTCATTGTATATTCCCCATTTCATTATTTTACCTACTTTTTTTATTCGCTCTTCTCAGATATATTATGTGTTATTATGTATTTTTGATGTTGAATTAACCCGAATATTAAATACAAGTACTTTGATTATACTTCACTTCTTTATTTAGCACAAAGAAACTTTATGTATTTAGTGTGTTTTTTGTGTTTTAAGAGGGCTATTTTAGGGGAAAGTTCCATAACCATCAAAATTATGTGCTTTTTTTGCTTTTGATGTGCTTGATGTGGATTTCTTTTTTTGCCTTATAGATGAAAAAAAAATGTTCCTTTTTTACAAGAACATCTCCTTTATGATTTTTTACACATATTCATTCATCAGTGGTTAGTTTATATTTCCTCGTAGTTCCCTCACAAATATTGGTGGGTGTACTACTCCACCCACTCATATCCAATGCCACGAACTGAGTAGATACATGATAATTCTAGTTTAGCTCTCAGTTTTTTGACATGTGTATCAATCGTTCTTAAATCTGTGTAACTTTCATTGATTTTCCAGACATGTCGTAAGATCTCTTCTCTTGAAAAAATAAGATTGCGATTTTTCAGAAAGAATACTAGTAAATTATACTCCATTCTTGTCATTAAAATAATGTCTCCCTTTAAATATACGCAGCGTTTTTGGACATCTACTACTAATTCCCCCACAATACTTTCAATATAATCCGCAGTTGGAGCAGTACTTCTGCTCACAATCACTTCTATTCTTTTGATTAAGACATTGATTGACACCATTTTTTGGATATAGTCATTAACCGACATATCTAAACTTCTAATCTCAGCGTTGTCATCTAATGATTCAGTTAAAATAATGAGATTGACTTTGGGATCAAATTTTCTTAGAATTGTAAAAAATTGTAACCCATTAAAT
>BHER01000102.1 GCA_003864555.1 Erysipelotrichaceae bacterium
TTTTTAACCTGTTTTTCAAGTGAATTAAATTTCTGATAATGGTTGTTATTTTTAATTAATAGATAAAGCAATATAGATAGTATCAATCCTGTAAATAACTGGATGAAAAAGGGAAAAGAATAATTTTGTGTTAAGCGATAGCTTACAGTATCTCCGAGAAACCCTAGTTTTCCCTGTAAATTATTTAGAAAAGGGAGAATCTTATCGCTTTTTAAAATACCACCAATCAAATAAGCAAAGCCCCCACTAAGCGGACCAACAATTGCAATAAGTGACAGCACGCGTTTACGATGTTTAGCGGGTGTTACATCACTAATATAAGCAACAAATTGTGAAATAAATAAAATTGAAAAGACTCCCGAAAAAATACGACTAAAAACAAGCAATGTAAAAGAATCAATCGATAAAATATACATAACTTGCCCCACACCGTATAATAAAGGGCTAAGCATGACGACGACTCGACCACGTTTATCTGAAATTTTACCCCAGAATGGTGACACTAAAAATTGCCCTAAAAACATAAAAGCAGTTAAAAAACCAAAAATTTTAGTTCCATATGGTGTGGCTTTTAAGAATACTGGCATAACTGAATTACCCAGATTATACGTAAATAATACGACGATATACATAATAAGTGAAATGACAACAAGTGTCATTCGGTTTTTAATTTTCATTCGTGTCTTCCTCTCTTTTTGAATATGTCTATTATAATAGAAAATCGGATAAGACCTCATTTGAAATAAAAATTGCTTTTTGTGTTAGTTTAAGATGCGTTGCGGTTTGTTCTAAATTTCCTTTTAGGAGATGTTTTGTAATGACCGTACCAAAAACATCCTCCATTATTACACCAAAGCGTTCAAAAAAAGCTGCCATCTCAACTCCAGAAATTAAGCGTAAACCCAAAAAAAGCATTTCTTCCATTGCAGCATCACGTGTTATTTCTAAAGATTCTATTATTTGTGTTTTCTCATCTTTGGCATTTTGCATGTATTTTGTTATCGAGCGTGTATTACTATATCTTCTATTATTATAGTAGGCATGGCTTCCAAGACCAATACCTAAATACTCACTCCCAATCCAATAGCTATTATTATGTTGACTCCTAAATTTTTGTGATTTAGCCCAGTTACTAATTTCGTATTGGATATAGCCATGATCTACCATTTTTTTTTGGAGATATAGATACATCTCTGACTGAACTTCCTCACTTACTTCCACAACGTAATTTGCCTCAACATCAAGATATAAACTTGTATGTTCTTCAATAATGAGCGCATATGCTGATAGATGTGTTGGCTTAAGCGCTAAGATGAAATCAATATCTTTTTTAAATTCTGCGAGTGTTTGCTTTGGTAAAGCATAGATTAAATCTAAATTAATATTAGCAATACCTTCAGCACGTAAATTTTCAATTGCAAGCATTACATCTGCCATCGAGTGTCTGCGACCTAAAAAAGCAAGTTGGGCACTATTGGTTGTTTGGACGCCCATACTTACACGATTGACTCCATATTGTGCCAATAGTTTGATTTTATCTTTACCAAGAGATTCAGGATTTGCTTCAAATGTTATTTCCTTAGCTTGTTTTATGATTGGCTCAAAAGTTGAAAGTAGAAATTCTAATTCAGCTATTTTTAAAGCAGAAGGTGTTCCTCCACCGAAATAAATTGTTTTTAGTCCACTCAAATCATGATTTTGAGCTGAAATAATATGTTCTTTTTTGAGTCCTTCTAAATAAAGCTTGCGATTAACTACATGTGATAGCACCTTGGGAAAGTCACAGTAGCTACAAATTGCATCACAAAAAGGGATATGGATATAGTATCCTGCTATCATTTTTTTTGCTCCATTTCTTTTAAGCTTTTGCCAACTTTTTTTGATTTTAATGAAATTCCTAGCGTTTCTAAATAGATTTCATCCCAAAAAGCTGTTAAAAAAGCCTCTTCTTGTTCATCAAGTATAAGTCCTTCAATTTTTTCTAATGTTATCTGTGAAAAAGCAACAAGTACTTTTAATTTCCAAATATCAGTTATATCATACATACCTACTTCAGCTTTACACTTTAGACATAGGAGTCCATGGTAATAATTTGAAAAAGCAATGATATCATTTTTCTCATGGCATATTGAACAGAAAGCGAGATTTACTTGTACACCAGTATAAAATAACAGCCGTTGCTGAAAAAAAAGGACTGCTATATTAGGTGAACTCAGTTTATCTAATTTCTCAACGAAAAAAACAAGCATGTTAAATAGCCCACTAACTTTTTCTTTTTCGGGGAGCACACGTTGAATGAGCTCACTTATCTGTGATCCATAAATAAAAATATTTAACATCGATTGACTATCTTTCGTATGATACCCTTGATTTTCAAATGCTGTGATAATCGATAGACCCGTTTTGACTATGACATCCATTGTCACAAAAGAAAAGAGTGTGAGCTGTCCTCGATATGGATTGGTTTTTTTTTTGACACCTCGGACTATAGCTGATATCAGACCATATTCCTCAGTAAAAAACCAAACGAGTTCGTCATACTCTCTGTATTTCTTTTTTGCTAAAATGATTGTTTCTAGTTTTTCCATATGGCACCCTACTTTTTATTTATAATCTGCAATATCATAGCCAAACTGATGCAAATACTTCGGATTTGAGCGCCAGTTTTTTTCTACTTTAACCCAGATTTCTAAATGAACTTTCTTTTGAAAATGTCTTTTGAGATCCCGCTCAGCCTGTTTTCGCACTTCTCGAACCATGCTTCCTTGTTTCCCAATAATAATAGCTTTTTGGCTTTTACGTTCAACGACAACAGAAACGATTATTTCTATTGCTTCTTCCGTATCTTCCCATTGGTCTAAAACAACAGCAACTGAATGAGGAATTTCCTCTTTCGTTAAATGGTAAATTTTCTCGCGGACAAACTCTTTGACCATAAAACTATCACTTTGAATTGTTGTTGTATCCTCGTCATAAAGCATTGGTCCTTCTTCAAAAAAGCTAAAAATAACTTCTTCTAATTTTTCTAAATTATCTTTTCCTTTTGCACTTACGGGAACGATAGCATCAAAATCAAAAACTTCTGAAACTTCCATGATTTTTTTTAATAATTTTTCTTTTGGAATTGTATCTATTTTACTGATAATCGCAATTTTCTTCGTTTTTGTCCCAATATTTGCGAGTTGCTCAAGAATAAAGGCATCCCCTGTTCCAATTTTTTCATTTGCTGGTAATAGGATTGCTGCGCAATCGACACCTTCTGATTGTGCACTTGCAACATCATTCATAAAAAATCCTAAGGCATCTTGTGGTTTGTGGATTCCAGGTGTATCAACAATGATCATCTGTCCTCTATTCGTGGTCTTAATTCCTTGGATACTTGTGCGTGTTGTTTGTGCTGTTGGACTCATGATAGCAATTTTTTTTCCAATAATCATATTTAATAATGTGGATTTCCCAACATTGGGTCTTCCGATAAAACTTACAAAACCAGTTTTCATATTTCCTACTTTCTTCAATGGCATCAACTATTATTTTTGCTTATTACTTGGTAATAATAGTGTTCCAGCAATTAGTACTGTTGCAACACTCATTGAGATGATATATTTTTTAATTCTTTTATTCTTTAGCTTCTTTTTAATTTCTTTTTCTTCTTTTATTCTTTTGATTTGTTCAGCATAGGCAGTTGGATTGAGTTGTTCTCCAATTAGACGCAAATCATTATTTGCATGGTTTACAATAGCATCGCTTACTTCCGTTATCTGTGTTTGATTGATATTAA
>BHER01000103.1 GCA_003864555.1 Erysipelotrichaceae bacterium
AAAAAAAGTGAAAAATAGTGCTATTTATGCAAGGAAACAGTAATAATCCATATGGTGAAAAAGATAAAATTTTAAAAAATCACAATATCACAAAAAAATGATTTTGTGCTAGATTTTATACAGCAGATGTATTATAATTAAATTGTAATGATTTCAATTATTAAATTTATAAGAGGTGAAAGATATGGACTTTATCCAAAATGAAAATGGTTTTTTTGAAATAAGACTTGAGTCTATTGGTGGACAAGGCGCTTATTCAGCAGGTCAAATGCTTGCAGAAATTGGTGTATCTGGTTCAGACTTACAAGCTATCTGCTTTGCAGACTATGGTTCAGAAAAAAAAGGTGCCCCAGTAAAAACGTTTATCCGTTTTGCACCGTCGACAACAACAATTCGCAACTATTCTCCAGTTGAAAAACCACAAGTTGTGGTTGTTTTTCATGAGCATCTCGTGAGTACACTACCAATTACAAATGGTCTAGATCCAAATGGTGTTTTGATTGTTAATACAAAAAAATCGCCAGAAGAAATAAGAAATTTGTTTCAAACAAATGTTAAAACAATTGTAACAGTAGATGGAATTGGAATTGCTGTGGAGCAAAAAACAAAAGCAAATACAGCAGTACTTGGTGCAATTTTTGCGGCCTTGAAGTTTTTGAAAGCAGATTTGGCAGAAGCATCAATTGAAAAAATGTTCGGATATAAATATCCACATTTAGTCTTACCAAACGTTGAAACATTCAAACGTGGGATGCAAGAGGCCAAATTTGGGACATTTGAAGTAGACAATAAAGTTCAGTTCACAGTTCCAATTACACCTTATGGTTATGAAACACAAATTGTTGGTGGGATAATTGAAGGGGCTAACTCTTTTAAAAAAGACTTAAGTGCATCACGTGAAGGTTACTTGCCTGAGTGGATTGAAGATAAATGTATCCACTGTACAAACTGTGATAATGTCTGCCCAGATTATTGTTTTGTATGGGAAGAAGGCGTGGACAAGCGTGGTCGTGAACAAATGTTCCTTAAAGGAATCGAATATAATTACTGTAAAGGTTGTTTAAAATGTGTTGAAGTTTGTCCAACAGGAGCTCTTGTAGAACTTATTGAGGCAGAGGGATATGGAACAACAAATCGATATGAAAAACCAATTACTCTATTTGGAGGTGCAAGATAATGGCAAAAAAACAAATAATGGGATTTAAATCCGGAAATCAAATGGCAGCAGAAGCAGCAGGACATATAAACTACCATCTTATGGGATATTACCCAATTAGTCCCTCAACAGAGGTTGCACAATTTTTAGATATGGCAGGTGCCAATGGGAAGCATGATGTACAAATGATTGCAGCAGATGGTGAACATGGGGCAGCAGGAATTTGCTATGGAGCAGCAACAACAGGAGCACGTGTATTTAATGCAACAAGTGCCAATGGACTTATGTATATGCTTGAGCAATTACCAGTACAATCAGGAACACGTTTTCCAATGGTTATGAACTTGATTAACCGTGCTGTTAGTGGACCATTAAATATCCACTGTGATCACTCAGATATGTATTTTGCATTAAATTCTGGATGGGTTATGCTTGCAGGAGCAAATCCACAGTCTGTATATGATTTAAATATAATAGCTCTACGTGTTGCAGAACATCAAGCTGTTAGACTACCAGTAATGGTAAACTATGATGGATATATTACATCACATCAAAAGCATAATGTTTTAACTTTTGATGATGCAGATGACGTTCGTGCATTTGTTGGTGAAGTAGACCGTGATGCAAACTCATTTATTGGTGATAACAGAAAAGGTCCAATTACAGTTGGTGCCCACATGACTGGGAATGATTTTATCAATAATCACTATCAAATTCACCAAGCGCATGAAAATGTATTAACTATATTTGATGAAGTAGCACAAGAATATGAAGAGCTATCTGGCCGAGGTTACACAGCTATTGAGTCATATGGTAGTGAAGATGCGGATGTTGTATTATTTATTTTGAACTCATCTGGGGATATTGCAAAAGATGCAGCGGATGAATTAATCAAAGAGGGTAAAAAAGTTAAAGTTATCCGTCCTAATATTGTTCGTCCATTTCCGGCACAACAAATTGTTGATGCTATTGGTAATGCAAAAGTTGTTATTGCAATGGATCGTGCAGATAGTGCTGGTGCAAAAGGTGGGAATATTTCCCATGATCTTAAATCAGCATTACTTGATACTAAAAACACAACTACAACAGTTATAAACCGTATCTACGGATTAGGTGGAAAAGAATTTTTCGTCCATGATGCAGTAGCATTATTCGAATTAGGATATTCACATCTTGCTGATGCTCCTGTTGCGCTGTTTGATTACTATGGTATAACTGCTGGAAATATTGAAAAAACAGAAGAACAAATTTACCGTCAAATGCAACCAATGGATACTAGCAAGTACAAAACTGGTAAAATTACTGCAACATTTGATGAAGTGAAAAATAAGGTCTCAGTTAAAGTTCCACCACTTCGAGCATTAACTGCAAAACCAAAAAGATTATCAAGTGGACATGGTGCATGTCCAGGTTGTGGGATATTCCCAGGACTTGAATTATTCTTCAAGGGTATTGAAGGAGATATTGTCTTAGTAAACCAAACAGGATGTGCATATGTTGTAACCGCAGGTTACCCATACAGTGCCCACCAACAACATTATGTTCATAACTTGTTTCAGTCTGGTGCAGCAACATTATCAGGGATTTCAGAGGCAATTTTCAAACTTCGCGATCGTGGAGAATTAGAGTTTGATGAAGATGCAACATTTGTCATGATTACAGGTGATGGTGGTATGGATATCGGGATGGGTAGTGCCATTGGTGCAGCTTTACGTGGACATAAAATCATCATGCTTGAGTACGATAACCAAGGATATATGAATACGGGAGCACAAATGTCGTATTCAACACCAATTGGTAACCGTACGAGTACAACAAATGTTGGTAGCAAGCGTGTTGGTAAATTATACCATCATAAAGATACTGCGCAAATCATGGCTGCTTGTAATACACCATATGTATTCACTGGTGCCGAATCATACCCTCTAGACTTAGTTAAAAAAGGTGCGAAAGCACACTGGTATGCTAAACATATCGGACCTGTATACGGTAAAATTTTAATTGCTTGTCCATTAAACTGGAAATCAGCAGATAGAGATGGAAACTCAGTTATTAAATCAGCAGTAGATTGTGGATTCTTCCCTCTTTATGAAATTGAAAGTGGAGTGACAACAATTACAGTTGATCCCAAAGGCGCTAAACGCACGCCAGTTGAAGATTGGTTAGGATATATGGGGAAAACAAGACATTTACTCCAACCAGAAAATGTAGCAATTTTAGATAGCATGAAAACTGAAATCGAAAGACGCTATAAACAACTTGTTGAAAAACATGAAAACCCATATTTATAAAAAAAAAATAAAAAAGCATAGTAAACTGGACCCTATAGAACGGACACATGAAGAATAAATGTGTAGTTATAAGGGGTTTTAAATATATATGTGACTAAGAAAA
>BHER01000104.1 GCA_003864555.1 Erysipelotrichaceae bacterium
ATACTAGCCAATTTGGATAACTCTCAATAATTTATCTGTGCTATTCCTATAATTTATTCTCATCCCAACTTTTACAACATAAAAAAAAGTTACCTCTCGGCAACTTCTATTTAAACCCGTAACCGCATCAAATGGCTTTCGCCAATTTCTGCCATTATCTGCACCCTCTTCCCAATTTCTATGAGTGCATCTATTGTTTGTCCCTTATTATATCCCAAATTTGCATTTACTTGTCCAATAAGCTGTGCACTAATCGAATGATGTGCTGCTAATTTTTGCGTGTATTCCATTACACCATAAAGTGCTGTATCTTTGAATAATACCTGTAATAACTGTTCTTTGAATTGTTCTGAAAGCATAGCGTCTATATTTGCTGCTTTAGTAATTGCACCTATCTCTGTAACTTTTATAATCATTTCATCAATCCCCCTATTATACTGATTTACTACTTCTGTATTTTTTTGGTATTGCTGTCTATATACCGCTTTTTTTTCGGTATTCAAATCCTCATACTCCGCCACTACATGGAAAGTAGCATAATCCAATAAATATCCTTCTATACTTTTATATGGTTTTTGCCTATGGGCATCTAGCATTAATACGACTTGGGGGAGAATACTATTAGTAATAGAATCAAGTACAGTTTGAATAAAGTCTTTAAATAAATAGTAGTTTTGTTCCATAAGTAGCCGTTTTTGTTCATTAAAACCAGCTATAAATGATTTATTATCATAATGGATTATGCCAATTTCTGCAAAACTTTCTATATTAACAACAGCTCTAATTTCTCCCTTAATATTCGCATTTTCTATTTTTTTTGCCAATGATCCATCATTTTTAGAAAATACCACAGCCATGGTCAAGATGCCATGGCGATAATAATCCATGCCTGACAGAAGTGTATTACTATCCGCCAAACATTTCTCTAGAAATTTTCTAAGTGACTCCTCCATTGGAGCCTGCACATAGTTATTACTGCTATAAGAATTATACATCATCCCACTACTACTATAACCCATCGTATCTGCTAGCATAATTTTGTTTTGAAGATCACATGCTTCTAAGAAGTGTGTAATCGTCTGTCCTAATTTTTTTTTGAGCATTACACCCTCGAGCAATAAATTTTTAAGTGGTTCCCATTTCTTCTCCAGTCCCAGAATTCTTGCTGCATACTTCATCGTATAAGGTTGAATATCCTCAAATAATTTGATGAGTAGTGGGCTATTATCAAAAATTGTAAGTGACATGCGCAAAAGAAGTGACTTCATAAACCCATCTTCACTGCCCATGATGATTTTGTAAATTTCATCTGTTGCAACTATTTTACGATGGTCTAGCTCATGGCAACTTTTATTTAGATGCTCTGCTAATGCCTGATATGAAGATGCCATTTCACGGTGGTGTGCATCCAAACTCCGCACAAGATTACATGCCATGGTAGTCAATTGCTCCACATCCAGTGCAATCTCGATGCTTGCTGCAATCTGATAGCTAATACTCCCATCTTCCCCCTCCATACGTGTTCCCTGCATAAAATTCTTTGTCAAAGGATCAAAGGGGCCATAGATTGTTACACGATCATGTCCCGTATGCTCGATTGCAATATTACTGAGTGAAAAATCACCTGATTTTTCTAGAACCAATTGTTTTCCTACTTGAAAAAGTCGTGGTGATATCTCATTATTTGGAGCAATCCCCTCTTCTTTTTGTAATCCGAGAACCCGCTGCAATATATCTGTTTTCGTGTAAAAATTAATCAAGTCTATTTCGATAATCTGCTCATCCGTTATCGGGTATGCTTCTTTTAAGTATGCAAACATTTCACTATTTATACCCGCTGAATTTATCGTTCTCCCCCATAAATTAGGATGGGCAATAACGATGAACTGGACTAGACTTCCTGCAAGTGAATTTCCACTTACCCCCTCAATTCCATACTTTTGTTGCCAGACTTCCACCTGTTCCAATGCTTTTACATGTTGTGCATCCACTTTATTCAATAAAAGATTTAAGTTTGTACTTTTCCAATCTTTCATTTTATATGTTGTTTGGCTTCCTTGGAAAACGACAAAATGACTTCCATTTTCGATGTTTTTGACAACAATTGCATCAAGTCCCGTATCTTGATCATGTACACTATCAACAATTATATACTGTTTCCCGATTTTATGCTCCAACTCAGATTCCGCGAATATTTTCACCATGTGTTCCGTTGGGTTTTCCACAATTTCTTGTCTCTTTGTTGATGGGTTTGTTCTTTGTACCGTTTTTGGTAAATTTGGGGGCTTAAGGCCCCAAATCGTAATATCATACGCACTTGCAAGTGCAATCGCATCCTGATCATTGATGGTTTTTTTCATTTCTACCTCGCTTCTAGCTATTGCCACTTCAAGACATTTTCCCAATCTTTTATATCCTCTATCCCAACATCTATTAGTATCCCCTCATACTGCGGAATTTGCTTAATCTTAGCTGAAACTTCGACGCTCCAATCAGTCCCCCGCTCTTCATAGTTATATGTAAGTAAATTTGCAAGCCTCTTATCTGTGTTGTCTGTATATCCCATAATATACAATATTTTTGACCATTCTAATTGCTCAATATCGTGCATGATTTCTGCTAGAAGTTCTGCTGATTGCCCCTTTCTACTGATGTATTTTTTCATTTTTATTGCTAGTTGCTCATCAAAGCTATCTTGATAATAAGGGGCAACCATATTTTTATCCCCCTGATACATCATCCGAACCCCTTGATTATGGACATAATCATTTTCAAAGTAACTCAACTCAAACTGCTCCAATATTTCATTGATTTCAGGATATGCATGACCATGCACTATCTCGTAGAATACACCTGCAATAAATCTTTGTGTATCATCATACACTTGCGCATAATCATGGGATACTATATCACGCCCTAGCTTTGCTGTTGATCGCTCTTTATGAAATATGAAGCTATGCCCTGCAAAAAGTTCTACCCGATACACATATGTAATCCTGTCATTATTCCCATAGCCCGTATATTTTGTCCCCAGACGATCTACTTTCCGTGGACTAATACCATAGATTTCCTTAAAATAAGCTCGAGTTCGCTTCAAATCAGCTCTTGCATAAGAACTCCCATCCACATCACATCCGCTATAGTGTTGCAGGCATTGCTTATAACTGAAATAAGGCTGAAATATCGCGTGTAGCTCATTTCTATACATCTGCAGAACAAGTAATAAACAGATAAGACCAATAATAATTTTTTTATTCTCTTTGTAAATGGTTTTGGGATGCTTACCTTCGAGTTCCTTCTCCCATTTGACGAATTTCATTTCTTTCATTCGGATTTTTTTCCTCACCAATTGAATAGCTGGCAGTAAATGTTTTCGTGCTTTTTCGATAATTATTTCAATCCATCGGTCACGGTATTTCCCTACTTTTTTCATACGCTTTTACTCCTAACATTTTAGATATGGGTATGTTTACTCAAGAGGTAGTATACAGTGTTCCTAATACCTCTTTCG
>BHER01000105.1 GCA_003864555.1 Erysipelotrichaceae bacterium
AAAATTGATAGCACTTTATATAAAAGTTCAAAGCAAGAACCACTTGCCACAATTAATTTAAGTAATCGGAGCATCGCACCAACATCAACACTCCCACTACTTTATGATCTTGGAACGAAGAAACTTGAAAATGGGAAGTATTTTTCCCATATTCGCATTGAACATGAGGATGTTGTTTGGGAATGGGATGAAGAATTTGAGATAAGCAATGCTAGTGAAATTAATGATGCCGCCTTGATTGTGAAAAATCCCATAAGCAAAATGTATTATGTGATTATTGCAATAATAGGATGTATACTCCTATTATTCTTACTCCTCTTCTTTTTATTATTCAAACAAAAACGGAGAAATGATGAAGAAGTGTAAATTAGGAAATTGAGGGGGAGATTATGTTGAATTTAAAAAGAGGTTTTTTAGTTTTTTTTGTAATTATGCTAATGTCACCGCACCTATCACTTAATGCAAATAGTAGTGATAGGATAACAAATGAAGGAGTAGATACAACTACCAACCTAACAGAGGGTACAAAAGAGCATGATACACGAATAGAACCTACGCTTATGCTAGGACAAGCAGAGACAACGGCTGAACAACAAACATCAGAAGAACCAACGACTGCCGAAATTTCTAAGTGGCAGCCACTACAAACAGAGCTCGCGCCATTTTTGAACAACAATGAGCAAATTGTGTATACGCAAGCAGAACTGAAAGCAGCACTGGCAATAGATAATGGGATTACGACGATCTTTTTTGGTGCAGACATCCAACAATTATCGGGAGGGATAATAGTACATGTTAATAAAGCAAATATCATCATTGATGGAACAAATCCGATCACGGGTGAACGCTTTACTTTTAGAGATGTAAAATCATCAAACCAAGGAGATACAATTAGAATTACGCAACAACCAATACAGCTAACAACAATCGAAATGCGGAATATTAATCTTGTGGGGGATAATTACTATGGACCTATTATGATTGTAGATGCCGCAAAAAATATAACACTACGCCATAAAAACATCGTCTATAATGGTACGCAACTTGCCTTTAATAGATACGGTACGCTAGAAATTGAGGATGCAGCTATTTCTATTGGACCAGGCTACCAATCGCAGGCACAAGAAATTGGAGAAGTAAAGGAAGTCATCCTCCGAGGGACAAATACTGTAAGCCACTATCCGCGTGATGGTGGATTTGCGCTGTTCTTGGAGACGAATCCTAATTTAAAGGTGTCTCTCATCAATTCAAAAACGGATGTGATAACAAGTGGTATGGTATTTAGAGATAATGGACAGGCGGCACATCTATTTTTGTCAGAGGGATCTGAGTTTAAAATTGTTCAAGATGGGAATCATGGGCGAGCACCGATTCGATTATATAAAGATGCTTCGATAACAATGATTGATTCACGGCTGGAAATTAGCAGAAAGCTTGAAACAGGTAGTTCAACCCCGTTATTGGATGGCGATGTGGATGCAGCAACATCAAAGTTAACTGCGACGAATTCCACAATAGCTTTATATGGTAACCAACCAACATCGAGAGCGCTATCGACAGTCAAATTTATTGACCTCACCAACAGTAGATTAGATATCACACAAAATAAAAACACCTCAGATTTTATTCTGAGAACAAACAAATCGGTCAAATTAGCAAATTCGAGTCAAGTGAATCTACTCCTCGTTGGGGATTCCACGAATACTGCACAAGCAGGATTCTATCAACGTGGTCCATTTACAATGGAGGACTCTGAATTCAAGATGGAAGTCTTGGGGAGCATAAGAAATCAGATATTAGATTTAGATTCCACAGATTTTAGAAATTCAAGTATGAATATGTTAACAAGTGGAAATATCAATAATATTGCCCCCGATAAATTTATCCTTGATACGAATAGTATGAGGCTAGATAATACAAAAATTGCAGTGAGACAAACACAAAATGCTGGGAATGCCGTTGATGCAACAAGTTTTACGATGAGCAACGGATCAGAAGTTCTGATTGAAGCGAATGCATTTCAAGGAACAAGCCTGCTTAATCTGGGTAGTCCTTTGAGTATTGGGAGTGGAGGTAAAATCCGCGTATTTTCTAAAACTACTACAAACCCTACTGCAAACCATTTGAAAGTAAATGGGGATGTGGTAGTTGAAGATGGTGGGCTGCTCCAAGTATTCAGTGAAGGGGGGGCGCAAACCAATTTAATTCAATTAATAGGGTTAAATAGGACGTTTTCGGCAAATAACCCGCTTTCAGTAATTCTTGGTGGAGATGCAATCACAAGCAAACTAGTTTTTGGGATAAACCCGATTGCATTTACAGTGGATGCACAACAAGCAACAATGCATACAAATTCTGGAGCGTTCACACAGCATAATGCATTGACACAAATCCCTATTTATGACTTCCATAAAGATGGCTACACGATAAATACTGTTTTTGATGGGACAATTGCTGCAAATGCAGGGGCAACATCTATTATTAATACTAATTATGAAGCAACGGATACGCTTAATCCGGATGGAATCTTCACTTTCTCAACGAATACGACTAAACTGGTAGCTTATGGTTATTTGGATGGTTTGATGAATGAATTTTTCGTAGGAGCACAGATAATTAGTGGAGTCAGTCCCCCAGGATCAAGGGTTGAACTTACATATTATAATGGAGGAAATCAGTACAAAGTAAATCCTTTAGTGGATAGTTCCGGAGACTTCGCCATCAGTACATTGCCTCTGGATAACACGCCAGTTGCTATGTATATTGCGCATAACTATTTAAATTACCAAACATCCCAAGCACCAAGTATCATCCCGGTATTAAGGTTTGAGCATACACCAAGCCTACTGGATTTTGGGACACAAACAATTAGGAATAACACTATTATCAACAGGAATACAGGCTTCATGGTTGAAATTTTGGATACAAGAGCAGCAAATTCTAATTGGCAGCTTGGAGTGCGTGTTCAAGTGGCATTGCATTCAAGTAAAAATACAATAGACAATGCTTTTATTTTCAAAACAAAAGCAGGAACTACTATTCAATTAGATAGCATCGAAAAAAATGTGCATACAAATATCCAAGGAAGCATGCTTACTGCAATAGACTATGATGCAACAGAGGGGCTATTACTAGCTATTGATAGTGGAAATATTTATAGCAATGAGGCTTATAATGGGACAATTGAGTGGGTTTTAAGCGATACACCTTAAAGCCCTCCCCGACAGGATTTCTCAATCAAGATAACAGACTTTGGTACTCTAATAACTTAGAGGAGAAATATTACCAACAAGCATAGTATGCATCACACCATATTCTATAAAAATAAAAAAACGAGCAAAGCACTAGACTGTCCCCTATAGATTGGGCACATAAATAAAAGTGGTTTAAGTGTAACGAGAGGAATAAACAAAAACATGAAAAAATTAAAGAAAATTTTAATTGCTATAACAGCGATTATTGTCTTATCACAAAACAGTATATCTGCACAAACTATTGGGAATCAGA
>BHER01000106.1 GCA_003864555.1 Erysipelotrichaceae bacterium
TCCATGATTGGGCTAAAATCATGAGCATTCGTATTTTAAGAGTACGGGACATTCCAATTGCAGGGGGACTTTTTTCGGAGGATATTATTTTAGAGGAATTAAAAAATCTAAAAAACTCAGCACTAAATCTCAAAGCTGCCATGGAGCGAGTGCGGTATGATTTTATTGTCATTAATATGGAAAAAAAGGATATAATGAGAAAGGGTGCAAACCATTTTGTGCACTTTGCCAAAAATATTGGTGAAGGTGCAGATATTGCAACAGTATCCCCCGGTATGTATAATACGAATTATCCCTACATCAAAATTCAAAATGAATATTATATCAAGAAAAAACTGAAAGCGTTAGGTAGTAGAAATGGGCGCTTCACCAAAAATATTCCGGGAGTAATCTCAGAAGAGATGACGGGAAATCCATATATAACATTTTTTAAATTATGTATTTTTAAAGAACTAGGTGGTTTTAGCTTCTATCAAAAATATGTGAGCGCTGAAGAAGTCGTATTTGATTATTTTTATAAAGTCCAAGATGCTTACTACAAAAATAGCATTACAAAAAAAACAGCAATCTATCAGCTATGGGAAAGAAAAACATATTTAGAAGATGTTGAGAGCATACAGAAATATGTCTTAAAACGGTTTACAGGAAAGTATCTCTCATATGAACCGCCATTTCAATTTCAGAGTAGTCACGAATTTGAATTTACAGTTCAGCTTAATTACCGCAAAACATTCCGTGGGAAAATCACGAATAAAAACCTCCTTTTTATTGTGCCATCATCTATTTTTGTGAATGGATTAAATACGCATGTTGACGATTTAATCCAAAACATTGCCAATACAAATATCTACTTACTCGAACCATCATTTGCAATGAATGAGTGTAAGTATTTTGAACTTGCACACTATTTTAATGGAATTAAGGTTACAACGCAGAAAATCCCTTATCTTGCAAGTATGCATATTAGTAATACGAGTAGCGCTGAGTATAAAAAGATGCTAGAAACGGTGATTGTCTATTTCAAAATTGACTATGTACATGCCCATATCATGGCGCTAGGGCACACTTTAGATGCGCCAGCAGTTTGCAAAAAACATAATATTCCCATTGCTGTCTCATTACATGATTTGTACTATTTGTCGGGGGAGTTCACGCAAAAAAATCCGGAGATTGAGTATAATTCAAGCGCATTATTAGATAAATATGCGATTTTGGATCCACAACGATTTTTTGACCATTGGCATGTGGCTGTACAGGAAATGTTTGATAATGTGGACCAAGTTATTGGGTTTTCAAATTCAACAATAAATATCTATGGAAAACGGTATAAACTCCCGGCAAAAACGGAGGTTATTGCTCATGGGTACGATTTTAAAAAACGCTATACCTGTGGAGTGATGCCAAAAGCGAAGCAGAGGCTAAGAGCTGTCTTTTTTGGAAGAGTTGAACGAGAAAAAGGTTCTGATATTCTTTACCATTTAATCAAAACATATCCACATATTGACTTTCATATTCTTGGGGTGATTAATGATCCACGTTTTCGTAAAAAATTTTTTGGCCGAAATGTGAAAATATACGGAAAATATCAAAAAGAAAATCTGCCAATTTTACTTAATAAGATTAAACCAAACTTCACGATACTGCCATCAATTTGGGATGAAACATTCGCTTTCACACTAACGGAAGCGTATCTTTATGGGATTTATCCAATCGTAAGCCCAAAAGGGGCGTTAAAAGAGCGTGTGGAACAAACAGGAATTGGCTACGTATTAGATAGTTTGGATTATGCTGACTTAGAGCGTGCTATAAATGAAGTGTCAAATTTTACGCAACAACAGTGGGAAACAATTTATAGTGATATTCTTAAAATTGATATTACAACAGTAGCGCAGATGGTACAATGTTATGAAAAGCTATATGGACTTAATTCAGAGCGAAATATTAATTTTCACGTTTTTGTGGAAGGGCATAAAGAGGCAAAAAAAGCATTTCTACTAGAAAATCTGTCTCTGGATTGGGAATCAAAACAAGACTTGTTACAAAAGTTATATCAGAATAGTATGAATTATAATAAATTAAGAAAATCACGGGGTGTTAAAATCTTCGCAGAACTGCGGAGAATTCGTAAAAAATTTACTGGGGAGGAGTAAAATCATGCGCGTAATGTTCACAACACAGTATATGTATGATGTTCTAAAATACCCTTTTGGGGGGTTAGAAATCCATGTAAAAGATCTCATTGAAAATTTAGGAGAAGCATATGAAGTAATTATCTTTTCACCCGACTACTTCAGAAAAAATTATTTGCTCACATCTTATAAAAATGGCCAGTTCCAATCACGAACTTTTTTGAAGATGGGGACAAAAATTGAAATGTGGCAGCTCACTTCTGAGAACTATCAGCACATTTTGAAAAAAGCACTCATCGACTTCAAAATTGATCTAGTACATGTTCATAATTGTATTGACCATACATATGATATTTCACGTGTAGCCAATGAACTTGGAATACCCGTGATCAAAGGACTTCATGATTATTACGATATTGCGGGTGAAAATTTTCAAAAAACATTCGAACCAAGATTTTCACAGGAAATAATAAAGAATCCCTTATTTACAAGCAGTTTTCAGCAGCAATGGGCTAATCAGACGACGGATTTTTTCAACAGTATTGATCATGCGATTGGCTATAGTGCAAGTAGTATTACGATTTACGAGCATTTTTTCCCAAAAACAGTATTTGAGTTAATTCCACATGGTCTCAAAATGAAATGCCAAAATTTGGCAGCATCAAGCTATCTAGGGAAAAAGAAATTCATCTTTTGTGGACGGATTTCTCGAGAAAAAGGTATCTATGAATTAATTGAAGTAATCAAGAGTGTGGAACCAGAAATATGCGAATTTCATATTTTTGGAATGTGGGAACCATATCTCCTCACAGAAAAAGCTGCACTTGAAAAACGAGATAATGTTTTTATTTATGGACGATATAACCAGACAGAACTTTTTACGGTGCATTTACCAAAAATCAGACCACATTTCGGGTTGATTATTTCAGATTGGGATGAAATATTTAATTATGTTTTATCAGAAATTATGGCAGCTGGCATAATCCCTATTGTCAGCCCAAAAGGGGCATTAAAAGAGCGTGTATCAGAAAGTTTTTTTGGAATTATACTTGAAAGCAATAGTGTAGAAGATTTGAAAAAAATGCTGATAGCTCTTTTAGATAAAGATGATAACTGGTATAAAAAACAATTAAAATCAGCAAATGATTTCCAGCCAGTGCAGATGGAAGAAATGATTTCAGCATATCACCGAACATATGAAAAACTTGTGAAAACAGAGAGTAATAAAAAACAAAAGACAAAAAAATATTGGTTGGATAGTATGCTTTACAATATTTTTCAAAGAGCTTTGATTTTCATTGCTTTTTCACAAACTTGGCAAAAATCAAAAAAAATCCGTGATAGAATCAAACGTATAATTAGAGGAG
>BHER01000107.1 GCA_003864555.1 Erysipelotrichaceae bacterium
TACTAAGAGATTCAATGTCATCAATTCCTTTGCTTTTTTTGTTGTGTTGTAACTACAATTATAGCGGAGAGATTGACATTGCGTCTCTTTTTTTTGTCTTATCTCGGTTTGTCCAGTTTCACTTTACCATTAACCAACTGCAAATGAAAAGCGAAAGACAATAAGGTTTTTGACATTTTAACTATGTTCTGATACAATAAATGATATAAAAGAATAATTTGACATTGATCAAGAGGAGTATCTAGTAAACGCACTAAAGAGAAAGAGTTCTAGGCTGAAAGACTCTGTTGTTGATACGATGAGAAGGTAGCTTGTGAGTCGTTTTTTTGAAAAAAGTAGAAAAAACCGTTGGTGGCGTTAACATATGAGATGTCTCTATGTATAGAGGAAGCTAGGATGGTACCGCGATGCATAATCGTTCCTGCATATGTAGGAACTTTTTTTATTGAGAAAAATTGAAATGAGGAATAGAAAATGAAAAAAGAGTTAGCACAAAAGTATGACCATAAAATAGTGGAAGCAGGAAAATATGCCTACTGGCAGGAGGAAAACTGTTTCTCAGCAGATCCTAAAAGTACTAAAGAGCCTTTTACAATTGTCATCCCCCCCCCAAATGTTACTGGGAAATTACATGTTGGGCACGCATGGGATACTGCAATTCAGGATTTAATTATCCGCATGAAACGGATGGAAGGTTATAACGCACTCTATCTTCCAGGAATGGATCATGCTGGAATTGCAACGCAGGCAAAAGTTGAGCAACGTCTAAGAGATCAGGGGATATCACGTCATGATTTAGGTCGTGAAAGATTTCTTGAAAAAGTATGGGAATGGAAAGATGAGTACGCTGACTCAATCAGGGAACAATGGGAAAAAATGGGGCTTTCACTTGATTACTCCAAAGAACGTTTTACATTAGATGAAGGTCTTTCAAAGGCTGTTAATAAGGTATTTGTTGATTTATATAATAAAAAATTTATCTATCAAGGAGAGCGTATCATCAATTGGGATCCCGTGCAGAAAACGGCTTTATCAAATATTGAAGTGATTTATAAAGATATTGAAGGTGCAGAGCATTACTTCAAATATATGTTTGCAGATGGTAGTGGTGAGTATTTAACAATCATGACAACAAGACCTGAGACAATGTTTGGGGACGGGGCAATTGCAGTTCACCCTGATGATGAACGCTATAAAGATATCGTGGGTAAAGAAGTCATCGTACCGATTACAAATAAGATTATACCAGTTATCGCAGATGATTATGTTAGCTTTGATAAGGGATCTGGTTGTGTGAAAATCACACCGGCTCATGATCCAAATGATTTCGAGGTTGGGAAAAGGCATAATATTGCTGAAAATATTATTATGGAAAAAGATGGAACTATGAGTGCAAATGAGTGGGTTCCACTTGCCTATCAAGGGCTAGACCGATTTATAGCACGAAAAATTTTTGTGGAGGATGCACATAAAGCAGGTCTTTTGAGTGAAGTGAAACCATTTATTCATTCTGTTGGACATAGTGAACGTAGCGGTGCAGTAGTAGAGCCATATTTATCAAAGCAGTGGTTTGTTGATATGACACAACTTGCAGAAGAAGCAATTGCTGCACAATTAGATGATAAGACGGCAGTCACATTTTTCCCACAGCGCTTTGAAAAAACATTTGTACAATGGATGGAAAAGGTTCAAGATTGGTGTATCTCAAGACAATTATGGTGGGGTCATCAAATTCCAGCCTGGTATCATAAAACAACAGGTGAAGTGTATGTCTCAGAGATAGCACCAAGTGATATAGAAAATTGGGAGCAAGATGCTGATGTCTTGGATACATGGTTCTCATCTGCACTATGGCCTTTTTCGACAATGAATTGGCCTGCAACAGAAGATGAGTTATTTAAAAAATTCTTTCCCAACAATGTTTTGGTAACAGGATATGATATCATCTTTTTCTGGGTGAGCCGTATGATTTTTCAAAGCTTAGAATTTACTAAAAAAAGACCATTCAAAGATGTACTTATCCATGGTTTAGTTCGAGCTGAGGATGGTCGAAAAATGAGCAAGTCTCTGGATAATGGAATTGATCCGATGGATGTAATTGAAAAATATGGAGCAGATAGCTTACGTTATTTTCTTGTGACAAATACATCGCCTGGTCAAGATGTACGATATATTGAACAGAAAGTTGAAGCAGCTGGTAATTTTGCAAATAAAATTTGGAATGCATCTCGCTTTGTATTATTAAATAACCCCAACCAAGACTGCATTCTCGATTACACAATGCTTGATACAATAGATGAATGGATTTTGGGTAAACTAAATGAGACAATTAAAGCTATTAAATATAATTCAGAAAAATACGAATTTGGTGAAGTCGGCCGCGTGATGTACAATTTCATTTGGGATGATTTTTGTAGTTGGTATATTGAACTAAGTAAGCCAGTACTCTACAGTGAAAATATAGAAAAAAAACTCCAAAAACAAAAAACATTACTCTTTGTACTTGATCAAATTATACGATTGCTACATCCTTTTATGCCATATATAACAGAGGAAATTTGGCAAGCTTTACCACATACAAAAGGATCAATTTCAGTAGCAGAATACCCAACTCTATTAGCATTAACTCATAATGCTAATAGCGTTGCAGAAGTTGAGTTACTGATGCATGCAATAACTCTTATCCGACAAGTTCGAACAGAGTATAAAGTTATACCAAGTAAAAAAATTCCTGTTATCCTTGAAGTTAAAAATCCAGAAACACTTCGATTTTTCGAAGCAGAATACGCCTATCTAGAGCGCTTCATGAATACGGAAACACTCATAATTACAGATAGTGCGAAAGAAGTAGGAAAAGCAGAAAGAAAAGTACATGCAGAATTTGTATTATATATTCCAATGGAAACACTTATTGACTTTGAAGAGCAAAAAGAGAAATTAAAAAGAGAATATAGTAAACTTGAAAGTGAAATTATAAGATGCGAGGGGATGCTTAGTAATACCCGATTCGTTGAAAAAGCCCCAGCTGAAAAAATTGAGGAAGAAAAGCAGAAGTTGGCTGCGTATAAGCAAAAAGCATGCTCAATTCAAGAACAATTGAATAAAATATAATTGTTAGGGTATCCCCCGAAAGTATTTCTAGGGATACCTTTTTTGAATGGAGGAAAAAAATGGATTACTTACCAAGGGAAAGAGCCAAACAACATGGGGTGGAGGCACTAGCAGACTATGAACTAATAGCATTAATTTGTCGGACTGGAACAGTGGGAAAGGATGTGCTAACCTCATCAAAAATTTTAATTGATAGCACAAGAGGGCTCTATGGTTTAGGAAGCGTGAGTCTCCAAAATTTATGCAAACACGATGGGATAGGAGAAAGCAAAGCCTTCTCAATTTTAGCAGGGATTGAACTCGGGAAAAGAGTGTATCAAAAGCAAAAGAAGCAAAGCTTTTCACAGCTCAAAACCCCACAAGAT
>BHER01000108.1 GCA_003864555.1 Erysipelotrichaceae bacterium
AACTTATACTGGTAATTATCAAACCAAAACACAAGATCTTGTTGAGGCTAAAAGATTATTAGCATTAGCAAAAACAGAACTGCCAGCAAATACCCCATTAGAACTTACGATTGCCGTTCAAGAAAATGCGACATATCGTAAAGTTTTTGAAAATATTAAAGCACAAATTGAAACAAATTTACCAGAAGTAACAGTAGTCCTTGAAAGTATTCCAAATCAACTATACTTTTCACAAGTGATGAAAAAAGAAACAGCTGCGGGAGTTGGAAGTTGGAGTGCAGCCTTTACAGATTATTTTAATTTTATGGAATTATTTAAAGCGGGAGCAACATTTAATTATGGAGCATACGATAAACCTGAGTATGAAGCACTTATAGAAAAGGCAAGTATTGAGGGAGATATCGAAAAACAAGCAGAAATATATAAACAAGCAGAAGTATTTTTAGTTGAGGATGCAGTGTATATTCCACTCTATCAAGTTGGAGTAACATATGAACTCAAAGATTATGTTGAGGGATTTGTCTATAATCAAGTAGCCCCATCAATCGATTATAAGTTTATCGAAATAGTATAATATAATATAAGATAGGAGCCGATAATATGGTAAATAAAAATAGAGCATTGGAACAATTTATGGAATTAGTTCGTATCGATAGCGTTAGTAAAAATGAGCGTCAGATGGCCGATTATTTATTAGGACATTTCCAAAAACTTGGGTATGAGGCTGTAGAAGACTTAAAAAGCAGGGATGAAATTCCAGGAGGAACGAGTGGAAATGTTATTGTGAAGATTCCCGGAAAAGGAAATCTTGCCAAGATGCCGGCAATTATGTTGTGTGCACATATGGATACAGTTGAACCAGGAAATGGAATTATTCCCCACATAACAGCAGATGGAAAATTTATTGTCTCAGATGGGACAACAATTCTTGGTGCGGATGATAAAGGTGGAATTTCTCAAATTATTGAACTAGAAGTGATTTTACGCGAGCATAATCTTGCACATCCACCACTTGAATTATTATTTCCTGTTTGTGAAGAAATTCGCTTACTAGGATCTCGAGCACTCGATACAACATTAGTTAGTGCAAAAGTTGCATTTGTCTTAGATGGTGGACCAGATGTTGGTGATGCACTTGTAGGTGGTCCAACTGCTTATGATGTCGAAGCAATAATTACTGGAAAATCTGCACATGCAGGTGTTGAACCAGAACTTGGCATTTCTTCAATTCAAGTATTAGGACATGCAATTGCAAACATGAAATTACTAAAAGTTGATGAAGATACTTCATCAAATATCGGGTTTGTGGAAACAAAATACCCCCTAAATGTAGTTGCTGAAAAAACAACTGTTGGATTTGAGGTTCGTAGTTTAGATGCAAAAAAAGCAGATGACCAATTAGATCATCTACTCGCATGTATTACAGATGCTTGTGCAAAATTTGGTGCAACAGCAACTTTTGATGTTACGAAAGTTTTAACCGCATATAAACTTGAAAAAGATAATCCAGTACTCAAAAAATACTATGATGTATGTGAGAGCTCAGGTATTAGTGTAACTGAGATAGTTAGTCGGGGTGGAACAGACCTAAGCTCACTTATTGGACATGGCATTGAGGGAATCGTTATCGCTACAGGAGGCGATAACTTACATAGTGTAAGAGAGCGCTTAGACATTGACATTTTTATGAATAGTATTGAGCTTTTGATCAAGTTAATTACAATATAGACAAAAAAAGTAGAGATTTTAAAATCTCTACTTTTTTTTGGTTTATCTTGATTAGACAAGGCCATGTGTAATCATAGCGTCTGCGACTTTTAAGAAACCACTAATATTTGCACCGACAACTAAATTACCTTCATGTCCATATTTTACTGCTGCAGTACTTGCAGATACATAAATATGTTTCATGATATCTTGTAAACGCATATCTACTTCTTCAAAAGTCCAGCTTAGGCGCATACTATTTTGTGACATTTCAAGTGCGGATACTGATACGCCACCAGCATTTGCTGCTTTACCAGGACCAAACATGACATTGTTTTCATGTAGAATTTCAACAGCATCAGCAGTCGTTGGCATATTTGCACCCTCTGCAATGGCAATAACACCATTTTTAACAAGGAGCTTAGCATCAGCTGCATGCAGTTCATTTTGTGTAGCACATGGTAATGCAATATCACATGGGATAGTCCAAATATTACCACCAGCAACAAATTTTGCCGATGGGTGTTTGCTAATATAAGTATCAATTCGTTTATATTCAACTTCTTTTAATTGGATGAGTGTTTCAAGATTTAAACCATTCTCATCATAAATATACCCTGATGAATCACTACAAGCAACAACTTTTGCACCACATTGTTGTGCTTTTTCAATAGCGTAGAGCGCAACATTCCCAGAACCAGAAACAGTAACTGTTTTATTTTTCAATGTATCTTTTTTGCTTGCAAGCATTTGCTCAACAAAGTACACTAAACCATAGCCTGTTGCCTCTTTACGAGCAAGTGAGCCACCATAAGATAATCCTTTTCCAGTTAATGTTGCGCTATCGAATGCTGTTGCAAGACGCTTATATTGTCCAAACATATATCCGATTTCACGAGCACCTACACCAATATCACCAGCAGGGATATCTGTATGAGGTCCAATATGCTTATGGAGTTCAGTCATAAAACTTTGACAAAACTTCATGATTTCATTATCTGATTTTCCTTTAGGATCAAAATCAGAACCACCTTTTCCTCCACCAATTGGGAGACCAGTTAAAGCATTTTTAAAAATTTGTTCAAATCCAAGAAATTTAACGATACTTGCATTAACTGAGGGATGAAAGCGTAAACCACCTTTATATGGTCCAATTGCGCTATTGAATTGGACACGGAAACCGCGGTTTACTTTAACATTACCACTATCGTCTAACCATGAAACACGAAACTGAATAAATCTTTCAGGCTCAAGGATTTGTTCTAAAACCCCTTTTTCTGTATAAATCGCATTATCAGCAATTACAGGTGTAACTGCTACTAAAAATTCTTTAACAGCATTAAGAAATTCTGATTCATTTGGATAACGTGAGACTGTCTGCTCATAGAGTGCTGAAGTATACTTTTCAGCCTCAACGAGTTTAGGGCTATTTTGTAGGGCGTTTGTCATAATGTTTCCTTCTTTCTTCTTTTATTTTAAGTATCATTTTACATAAAAAACGGCGACAACGCAAGAAAAAAAGAAGAAACTTATTAGTAATTTTATCTTTTTTCAATAAAATTCTATTAAAATAGATTGATACACGATGATTGGTAAGTTGGAGTGTTAGATGCGGTATGAAGGGGATATCACTTGCAATATATCTGAGATTTGTTATAATACATTTTTGTAAAAAAGAAATTGATCAAGAAGGAGTACTATAGTATGCTAATAAGAAAAAAAAGTATAGGTGTTATTGGTCTTGGTTATGT
>BHER01000109.1 GCA_003864555.1 Erysipelotrichaceae bacterium
GGATTTTGTCAATCGCGAAGAATGCTCAGAAACTATTATTGAAGAAATTGAAGAGGGCAACTCACCGATTCTTTTCAAAGTGGTTGGAACAAGGGGTATTGGTAAAACAGAGTTTGGCAAAGTTATTAACTCATTGATAAATAACCCACATACTCTTAGCAGTATAGATATTTTGATGGAAAGGCTGCCGGATAATACCGACTCATTTTTCATTGACGCGCACTCCAAATCTAATATTCAGGATGAAATTTTGGAGTGCTTAAATTGGTCACAGGATAGAAAAGAAGAAAAAAATGTGAGGACAGTTTCAAAGTTCTTACTAAAAAAATCCGCTAAAAACCCACTTTTTTTTATCTTTGATACAATTGATGACGAAGATAAAAAAATCTATCTATATAATCTATATGATGAAATAAACAAATCTGAAAATAAAATATATTTCATGATGATATACAGCTCAAGCCTATTGAACAAAACAGAGGATAGTAGTGTATTGATTGAGCTAAAAGGATTAAGCATAAAGGCGATTGACCAACTGCTAAAAAAGCAGGGAGTTAACAACGTTCTGCCTGATAAAATACTTCAGTTGACTCATGGCATACCTACACTAATTAAAATTACGATGCACTATTTTAAAGATAAGGATAGCAACTCTAAGCTAGAAGGCTTGAATAACATCACTGAATTACTCAGTGTGGAAGAACAGGTGCAATTGCAGAAACTCATTGTCTGCTCAATGACTTCGAGAAACAACCAGATTAATATGGTCTATCTAGCCAAAGGATTTGATGGAAATGGCGCCCCTCAATGTACTGATTTAGTTAAGAAGTTTTTCGTAACAGAGAAAACGAGTGATGGCACATCATTGTACTATGTCCCCTCTTTAATTACTGAAATTTTTTTCAAGCAACACCACGATCAAATAAGCGTGAAAATGGAAGAGCTTATTAAGAATCACGGTGAACTTGGCGGTCCTAGAATATTTTATGAAATTTTACTAGGAGCAGTAAATTCAGATTTCTCTTTTATTGAAGAATTACTACAGAAAAAGGATTACACTGTCATTTTAAACGTTTTTAGACTTTTTAAAGAAAACAGTAAAGCAATACTTTCAAAGGAAATTAAAGAAGAGACAATTTCAGAATTATTGTACTATTTCACGGAAGCACTGATCGGTGCAGGAGAGTATGATGTAGCAGCAGGCCTAGCAGATGAATACGAATTCTCCAGATTTTATACTTTCAGAAAAGAGAAATCAGAAAAGCTGTTGTTACAGTACTCGAATTTACTTCATCTCCAAAATAAATATGAACTTGCTATTACAGGGTATCAGGAAGTAAAAAGAAATGGTAGTATAGAAGCATATTGGGGGATAGGACATTGTCTGCGTCACCAGGGAAAAATCCAAGAGGCATTAGAGGTATACCATCAGACAATCCGCCTATACGGGCGCTTATCTGATGAATGCAAAAATACGCAGCGCTCTTTCTATATCAAAAGCCTTAATGAAGCAAATAGTATATCAATCTACAATAATTGCGACAATATTAAGGATAGTTGGGAATTGATTGATGCTGAAATCCAAAATTTGCCTTGTGCTAAGCAAGAAGTTGCAAAATTATCAACTAATAAATACAAAGCCCTCTACTATTCAAATGTGAAAAAAGATTTTGAAAAAGCCATGGAATTGATTGAATCGACTTTAGAAATATACGAGGAGAAAAAGGAGCGACTGCGCTTCAATTTATATTTTGAGAAGGGAGAGATTTTAAAAAAATCAAAACTATACAAAGAGTCGGTCACTTTTTTTGAAAAAAGTCTGCGCGCTGCAAACTACAATGGAGACAAAAACATCATTATCTATAGTACTCTAGGAATTATTAGTTCTGAAATTCTTGCTAACAATTACCTTCATTTCAAAGATGACACTGACCGACAAGACGCTATCGAAAAGTGCTTTTCACTTTGCTACGATGATAAAAAGGAAGTTAATTTTGTATTGGCAAAAAAGCATACCATAATAATCCAAGATATCCTCAATGGAAAGACAAAATCAGATTGTCTACGGACTATGAATTTACCACTGTTTTAAAGGTAAATCTTATATCCACCGGAAGGGTGAATCCGTTCATAAGTTTTTTTAATTTACTTTCATCCATAGCAAAAAGGGCAAGAAGAATATCAACAATCTGTTTTAATGCTTCTTCTTCATTTTCCCAAGCCATTCGGGCAATTTCTTGCGTTCCTAAGCGGATTCCATAATTGTCAAATAGCTTTTTATCCTTCTTATTTAAAGTTATATTATATTTGTTAGCTAAGTTAAATATTACCTTCATATCTGTTTCGCTAGTTTGAATAAATAATTGATGAGTAGAAGTTATTGTCCCCTCCCCGCCTATAACACGAATGCCATTCTCTTTCAGTTGATTACCAATTACATTCGCCATCTCGATTATTTTCTTTGTATATGCCTCTCCATGCTCTTCCATTTCATACAAAGTGAAGAGTAGGCTAGCAACTTGGTGCATCTGTGAATGCCTCAGGTACAGAGGGCTGATTGTCTCGTCTATCTTCTGTGCCCAGTGAGCCGAATTAGTTAAAATCAATCCATTCGCAGGTCCCGGTAATGTTTTGTGGGTACCTCCAAAAACAATACAGTTTTTTTCTTGGAATTTTTCTAGAGGATTATCCACTTGCTTTCCGCAAATTAGCCCCAGTGTCTGGCTAGCATCATAGAGAAAAACGGTGTTATCAGGGAGAGTGAGTTTAGAGTAGTCTGGGGTATTGATTATATCTGATGGTGCATATAATATAAATTTAATATTCTCTTTTTTCAATATTTCGTATACTTTATCATAGTCAATATTTCGATTTTGGTAATCATAAGGCATATCGATTATTTTGAGCCCGAGTCTTTCACAAACCCATTTCATCGATGGGTGTCCCCCACTCTGACTAGTTTGAAGCATAATTTTATCATTATTTTCAGTGATGGACATAAGAAGGGTCGTGACGCAATTCATACCTGTGAGGGTGCGTGCATCAGCATATTGTGAGCCAAATATTTTTGAACATTGCTGATTAACAAGTTGATATATTTCGTGTAGGAACTTGCTACCAATAAAATTATCCTCAGCGTTGTAGCTGTTGATTCCATTCATGACGTACCGTTCTTGAAAATCTTTGTTCAGGGGAATCTTGGAAAATTCTGAGATAATATTCTCTGCTGCACAAAGTGGCAACGTCCTTTTTTTGATTTTCTTATACTCTTCTTCAAGGATAAGATAGTGATCATAGTTTTTCTCCATTTTTAAAACCTCCAAATAATTTATAGTTATTTTAACTTTATTACTTCTATTATACTACACTAGCTATTATATTGCAAAAAAAATTTATTTTTTTCACTTTTTATATG
>BHER01000110.1 GCA_003864555.1 Erysipelotrichaceae bacterium
GTATAACACTTATCACTTATCTAATTTTTCTCTCTATTTAAATTGAAATGAAACAAGAATATGCAGATTATTTTTGATTAGAATGCTAGCAAAAATATCTCTATATTCCTTTTTCTTTATATTATTGCAAACAGGAAGGAAGTAAAAAAATGACTGTAAAAATGGAAGACATTGTAAATTTTGCCAAAAGTAGAGGCTTTGTCTATCAAGGAAGCGAAATCTATGGAGGACTTGCCAATACATGGGATTATGGTCCACTTGGAAGCGAACTTAAAAGCAATCTCAAACGCATCTGGTGGCAAAAATTTATCCAACAACATGATAAAAATGTTGGCATAGATACAGCTTTACTTATGAATCCCAAAGTCTGGGAAGCATCAGGTCATATTGGTGGATTTAGTGATCCACTAACTGATTGTAAAGCTTGTAATACAAGACATCGTGCGGATAAGTTAATTGAGGACTTTGATGCAAATATTACAGCGGATGGTTGGAGTAATGAGAGACTTGAACAGTTTATTACTGATAATAATATTGCATGTCCTGATTGTGGTGCCCATGCGTTTACAGCAATTAGACAATTTAATTTGATGTTCAAGACACAACAGGGTGTTATCGAAGATGCAACAAGTGATATTTACTTAAGACCTGAAACTGCACAAGGAATTTTTGTGAATTTCAAAAATGTTCAAAGAACAACAAGAAAAAAAGTTCCTTTTGGAATTGGACAAATTGGTAAATCATTTAGAAATGAAATCACACCAGGTAACTTTATTTTTAGAACACGTGAATTTGAACAAATGGAACTCGAATTTTTTTGCAAACCAGGAGAAGATTTGAAATGGCATGCATATTGGCAAGATTTCTGTTTCCAATTTTTACTAAATCTAGGGATTAATGAACGTAACTTAAAGCTACATATCCATGATGCAGAAGAATTATCACATTATTCAAATGCAACAACAGATATTCAATATCGTTTCCCATTTGGATTTGGGGAACTTTGGGGAATTGCTGATAGAACAGATTATGATTTGACACAACATCAAAATCATGCAAAAACGTCAATGGAGTATTTTGAGGAGCAAACGGGTGAAAGATATATACCTTATTGCATTGAGCCCTCAGTTGGAGTCGATCGCTTATTACTTGCACTTTTAGTAGATGCATACAAAGTTGAAATTTTAGAAGATGGTCAAGAACGCGAAGTCTTGAGTTTGCATCCGGCTCTTGCTCCATTTAAGGCAACAATTTTGCCTTTATCTAAAAAACTTTCAGATACAGCAGTCAAAATTTATGAGGATTTAGCAAAAAAATTCACTGTTGACTATGATGAAAGCGGTAGTATTGGTAAAAGATACCGTCGCCAAGATGCAATTGGGACAAAATATTGTATTACAATCGATTTTGATACCTTAGAGGATAATAGCGTTACGGTACGTGATCGTGATACGATGGCTCAAATAAGAGTGCCCATTACAGATTTAGAAGCATATATTGCAAAATCAATTGAAGTAGCATAGAATGGAATAAGAACAAAAGGAGGTGCCATTGATGCGTATTCCAGAACAGCTTGTTGATGAAATTAGATCAGCAACCGATATAGTGGATGTTATCGGGGATTTTATTCCACTAGAAAAAAAAGGACGCAACCATGTCGCCTGCTGCCCATTTCATGAAGAAAAAACGCCATCATTTTCTGTTTCTGAAGATAAGCAAATTTATTATTGTTTTGGGTGCCATAAATCAGGGAATGTTTTTAATTTTTTGATGGAACATCAAGGTTTAAGTTTTCCCGAAGCAGTCTTAAAAACAGCAGAATATACAAATATTGATACGAGTCAAATAAATTTGGTTACACATAGTCAAAGCACTGAGCACTCAAAGCATAAAAAATTATTTGAGTTAACAGCTTTTGTTTCCGAATTTTTCCAGTATATGTTAATGACCGAAAAAGGAATTTCTGCTAAAGCCTATTTAACAAAAAGAGGGGTAAGCCCCGAAGAAATCAAACATTTTGCGATTGGGTTTGCCCCAAATGAAAATTTACTTGCAGCATTGCTCGTAGAAAAAGGCTATTCAATCCAGGATGCAAAAGATATTGGCATCCTACATGAATCTGCTGATATGACCAAACATTATGATGCGTTTAGAAACAGGATTATTTTTCCAATAACAGATAGGATGGGGAATATTGTTGCTTTTTCGGGAAGATTACTTGAGAAATCAGATAAAAGCCCCAAATATTACCATAGTCCAGAAAGCATGATTTTCCAAAAAAGAGAAATTCTTTATAATTTTTTTGAAGCAACCCAAGAAATAAAGAAACATAAAAAAGTACTAATCTGTGAGGGTATATTCGATGTTTTAGCATTATACCGAGGAAGAATCAAGTATGCGATTGCAACACTTGGTACGGCCCTAACACAACAGCAACTAGATTTCCTGGATAAAACATCGGCTGAAAAGATTTTTGTTTTTGATAATGATAATGCTGGTAAAAATGCGTTACTCAAAGTTGTACATTTGACAAGCCAAAAGAAAATGAAAGCAAGTTACCTCACATTTTGGGAATATGAAGAAAAAGATTTGGATGAAATTGCTAGTAATCAGGGGGCGGATGTCCTCGCACGCATCATTACAAATCCAATAAGTGGTATTGATTATTTGATGAAATATTATACTAATTTCCTTAATTTAGAAAATAATGAAGAACGCCAAGAATATACACGACATATACTAGCAGCACTCCAGTTTGAAAATCAGGCTACTAAGGAATTTTATTTAACTAAAGTGCAAGAGCAGACAGGTTATAGTATTGAGGCACTCAATTCATTGCAAAATACTGTTATCAGGTCGTATCCCGAAAATATACCACCTGAAGACTTTTCAAATCATTATCCTGAACAAGGACTAGTTCAACAAATACATGCGCTAACACGCCAGGAAATGTGTGAGTTACTCGTTATAAAAGGGGTTTGCTCAGATGATGCTTGTATCAATATTTTTCAAATGCGTCCGGTTTTTACACAAAACCTTGTTTTTCGTAAAATAATGTATGAGATTTTAGAGTTGTATCGGCAAAAAAAACTGATGGATATTAGCATCCTCTATACAATACTTGATGAGAATGAAACAGTGTTTTTATCCCGCGCACTTTATTTGGAAGAACCAATTGACCTAGCAATTTTCAAAGATGTGCTCGCAATCCTAAAATCAGAAGCAGAACATCGTTATCATAAAGATAAGGTTTCTAGTGTTAGTGGCAATAGCGATAAACAGAAAGAGACACTACAAAAATATTTAGAGTTTAAAAGAAAAAACAATAAAATCATAGGAGTATGATGAATTTGGTACATATTAAAGAGTTCTTCAC
>BHER01000111.1 GCA_003864555.1 Erysipelotrichaceae bacterium
TCTCCAAATAAAATCCTTGATTTTTTTTAGGTAATTTGAAAATAATTTCCTGATATGACTCTAAAACCATAATTTCTAAATACTCCAGTGGAATATCAGCATGTAAAAATACTGTATTCCAGTATTTTTTGTGGAGGTGGTAGCCTGGTATAATCCCGCTAAACATCTCGCGATAATCTAGTGTCTGCCCCTCATTATTTTTAAGAGATATTGCTTTTGTATCTTGCAAATCCGAAAAAAAAATGAGCTGATTGCTCCCGGTTGTTATTGCTGCCTGATTTTTAGTTATCGCAGTCAGAAGACCAAATATTTTACCCGCAACCCTAAAAGCTTGTACACCGGGTCCAAACGGGAAATCTTTTTCCACTTCTGGAATTGTAAGTATCCAATCAATAAACTGCGTTTCCATCATTTCCTATGCTCCTTTTTTTAAAATCAATAGTATACTTCTATTGTACTATGATATCAATAAAATTAGCCGATTGCAAGCCTTTTTGTGCTATAATATCTATATAAGAAAGGCGTGATACTCATGAAAATATATGATTTTACCGTACTCGATAAAACACTCACACCGATTCCGCTTTCAATGTATAAAGGAAAGGTGCTCATTATTGTAAATGTGGCTAGTAAATGTGGCCTAACACCACAATATACTGAACTTGAGGCCTTATACAAAAAATACCAATCCCAAGGATTAGAAATTCTTGGCTTCCCTTGTAATCAATTTGCTGGTCAGGAACCGGGGACAAATGAAGAAATTGCAACATTCTGTCAATTAAATTATGGCGTAACATTTAAAATTTTTGATAAAATCCGCGTAAATGGCCAAGATGCAAACCCACTTTTTTCTTACTTAACTAGTGAAAAAAAAGGTCTCTTTGGTGGGGTTATCAGCTGGAACTTTACTAAATTTTTAATTGGTCGTGATGGCCAAGTACTCAAGCGTGTTGCACCAAAAGATGCGCCACTTTCTATGGAAGATGCAATTATTGCAGCACTTAGTCTTACACAATAACAAGTAAAATCTCCCCTAAAGAAAGAGGTCAATATGATAAAAGAAATCCAACAGGTTGCCGTTTTAGTTGCAGCCGATATTAATAGTAACCCCCGTTTTGAATACAGTGTCAAAGAGCTTGTCAATTTAACGCTTGCGTGTAATATTGAGGTTGCAGGTACAATTACGCAAAATCTCCATCAAGTCCATGCACGCCATTATGTTGGGCAAGGTAAACTTGAAGAAATTCGCGCAATGGTTGAGGCAACTGATGCCAATCTCTGTATTTTTAATACTGAACTTACACCATCACAACTCCGGAAAATCGAGGAAATTCTGGAATGCAAAATTATTGACCGCACAATGCTTATTCTCGAAATTTTTAATACCCGTGCTAATACCAAAGAATCACAGCTTCAAGTTGATATTGCCAAACTCCGTTACTTTCTACCTCGACTATCAGGACTTCGTAGTTCGCTTGGTCGCCAAGCTGGTGGGGTTGGAACCAAAAATAAAGGACTAGGAGAGAAAAAACTTGAGCTTGACCGGAGACGAATTGAAAATCAGATCCTTTTAATGCAAGGGGAGCTAAAAGAAATTATCTCTCAACGTCAAACTCAAAGGAGTTGGCGTAAAAAAGAAGGCATTAAAACTGTAGCCCTCGTTGGTTATACAAATGCTGGAAAATCAACACTTATGAATACTATTATTGATATGTATATCGCCGATCATGATGTTGAAAAGAAAGTCTTCACCAAAGATATGTTGTTTGCAACGCTACAAACAGCCGTGCGCCGCATTGAAATGCCGGATAATCGTTCTTTTCTTTTAACTGATACCGTAGGTTTTGTAAGTGATCTCCCACATCATCTTGTTGATGCTTTCAAATCGACACTTGAAGAAATTAAAGAAGCGGACCTCTTAGTCCATGTAGTTGATTGTAGTGATGAGAGTGCAGCTGAGATGATCATGGTAACAACACAAACCCTCGAAGCACTTGGTGCTAAAAATATGCCAACAATCTATGCTTATAATAAAGCGGATTTATTGCCAAAAGACCAGCTTATTGCACCAGCTGGTGAAGATATTTTCTATATCTCTGCATTGAGTGGTATGGGGATGGAAGCATTAATTGGCGGGATTGTTGCGAATATTTATGCACATTACCGTCGCTACCAAATTTCAATTCCTTATACTCGTGGTGATATTACTGCCTACTACCATCAAAACACGAAAATTGAAGTAGAGAATTTTACAAGCGATGCAACTGAATTAACTGTTGTTTGTTCAGAGAAAAAGGCAAATAAGTTTAAAGACTCAGGAATTTTAATTACCCTTTTGGATGAGGATTAATAATTCAAAATATTTCCTTTCTAAACTGAATACGAAAAGAACCTCAAGCTATCGCAAGCTTGAAGTTCTTTTTTTGTGGGGTGGGGTTAGATGTATATCCCACGATATTGTCCAGACTATTGCAAAGGATACTTCTTTTGATAATAAGACCGCTTTTGTGATAAGTTCAATCACTTGGAAAGGCTATGAATTTTTAAACAATATTCGAGATGATAAAGTTTTGGACAGTAACGACTAATCTAATCCTTAGCAAAGTATCCTCTACATCACTTGCTATTTTTGTCTTCAAAATCTTCTTTAGTAATTTCTAGAGATTTCGTTAGATTGAGCTGACCAACAATTTTATTGTTGATTCTCATAGTATCGCCGTCCGTATAGTTCACTTGTCTCATTTTATACCAGTAGTGTGGTGAAATCTGCATCTCCATTGTATCTATTTTAATTTGAAATAATATCTGCAACTGTTGAGAAACTAGTAAAAGATACAGTACTTTCGATATCCATTTTTGCCAATTGTAGTACTTCCCTTTTTGTTTTGAACCCACGCTTTGTGACTTCTTTTTGTATCCCATCATTTTTTTTAATACGTGTTCTGACGTACTATGTCTTTCTTGCTAAGTCTTTATACATTACCATTTCTTAATCATTCATTTTCTCTCAATGGCATTTAGCCAAAATAACAAAACGCATCGCCATTTTCATTATGCGAATCAGTATGAAAAAGATCGTATTCCTCACACGAGCGATAACGCTCTTGCCAAATTTTCTTTGAAAAATCAGATATTTTTTGGTCTATTTCATCTACAGGATTACGCTCGTCCATCATTTTTATAATCTCGTTGTAGTCACTTTCAACTTTTGGCAATAAATATTCTCGGCTTACGCCTTTACTGAAATCAAATTTTGGGTTATTGATAAAGTCAGATTTAATTTTACTGTATAATCTTTTTTGTATATCATCATTTTTTTTCTCCTCTTCTTTTTCCTTTCTCATGGATACTCTATCATCAATGCTATCTAG
>BHER01000112.1 GCA_003864555.1 Erysipelotrichaceae bacterium
AATGGTTTAATATTTTCAGCCTCGTATTTTTCAATATGTCCAGTTATTGTTTGACTACCAAATGCAATATTTGATATATAATCAATACTTAATGGTCCAGCCATTCCTGTTCCTGGATTTTCTGGTGATGGCCAAATAGCATCTGGATTATCAGGATCTACCGGGGGGTTAGGTGCTGTGTCTGCTGCAAAGCTTACTGATACTTCGCTATCTGCTGTTGCTGCCGAAATGCTTGTGCCAACAAGTAACATTGGGGCAAGTGCTACCATAGATAAGATTATTTTTCTCATTTGATTTTTCATATATTTTTCTCTCCTTCTTCTTTTGTTTCACATACTTTTTTTGATGTATATATAAATTATATCCTTTAAGATTAAAATACACAATCACTATAATAAGAAATGTGACAAAAAACACTTTTTTATTATTATCGTAATATTTTGAGCATCAGAATACTAGTTTTATAGTATAAAGGGCGTTGTCTTTTTCCCCCGGTTCTCTCCTTTTCATCCATTTGGGGATGAAAAAGTTAAACCCATCCCTGATTACGAAGAAAAGCGGAGGCAACCTCTTCTGGTGTTTTACCATCAATTGTCACCGCATAATTCATCTCAATCATTTCAGCTGTTGAAATTGAGCCTTCCAAGCATTTGAATATTGCATCTAATTCTGGATATTTCACTAAAATTGCATCATGGATTATTGGTGTTGGCTGATATGGAAGAAAAAATTGGCGGTTGTCTTCTAGCACACGGACTGGAAACTTCTGATTCAATGCATCCGTGGTGTAGACATCAATAAGATCAGTCTGTAAATTTTCAAGTGCAGAATAGCGCAGGGCATCCTCAGCAGTTCGTTGCGCGCTTACTAAAAAAGGGTATACTTTTTGCATAGCAGTGATACCATCCGCGCGTTGTGAGAATTCTGTAGTTGTTAATACCCGTAATGGCATTTTCAGTTTTTCAAGATCGCTTAGTGTTTTTAAATCATTTTTTTGTGCAAAATTCTCATCCACAGCAATCCCATAGGTGTTATTAAATCCAAGAGATCCATAAGTTGTGATGTTTTTCTCGGAAAAAAGCAGCCGTACAGTGTCTTCAATATCCGCTGCAGAAAGTGAACTGCTATACTCCTGTTGCAAAATATTGAGAAAAGCAGTGCCGGTATATTCAACATAAGTGTCAATTTCATTATTCTCAAAAGCAGACCAAACAATTTGTGTACTCCCAAGATTAGTCTTGGTAATAACACGAATATCAGTTTTTGCTTCAATGAGTTCCCCTAATATATTGACTAAAATTGTATGCTCCGTAAAACGCTTCCCACCGATTACAAGAACGCGCTCTTCTTTTGGATTGTAGAAAAAGAAGCCTCCAATAATAAAAATGCATGCACAAACTAATAATCCACTTTTTTTCTTATTATAATGAAAACCACCCCTATGGAGCTTTTTTTCCAATAAGCTTAAGCAAAAATCAATAGCTAATGCAAGAAGCACTGCAGGAATTGCACCTGCAAGGATGAGTTTCATATTCACCACTTGCGTTCCTGCGAAAATTAATGACCCCAGACCTCCACCACCAACAAATGTTGCAATGGTCATCAAGCCGATACTTCCAACAGCTGCAATGCGAATACCACTCATCATTACTGGTAATGCAAGGGGAAGTTCAATTTTCCAGAGGCGCTGTCTAGGGCTCATTCCCATCCCTCTAGCAGCTTCTAGAATCGTTGGGTCAATTGTTGTCAGTCCAGTATAGGTATTTTTGAGGATCGGAAGCATTGAGTAAATTGCTACCATCAAAACAGCCGGAATATCTCCAATTCCTAAAAAAGGTATCATAAATCCAAGAATTGCAATACTTGGAATAGCCTGAAAAACACTAATAATGCTGTTGAAAACTACACCTAGTATTCGATTTTTGGTTGCAATAATGCCTGCAGGAATTGCAATACTGGTTGCTATTAGTAATGCTATTGCACTTAAATATATATGCTGATAGGTTGCTGTTAAAATTGCATCTTGCTGTTGTTGCAAAAAAGTTAACCAGTCCTGCACATTAAATCCCCCCCTTCAAACGAGGCTGGATTTGTAAATACTGCATTGTTAATAGTTTGATGCAATCAGCCTGTTTTAGATGAAAGCCAATTGTGCTATTGGCTAAAGATGGGAGGAAAAATATTGCATCTGTTGCTGATGCAATCTGCTCTAGAGCATCTGTGAGGGGGATATCATGTTCTAGCGTGATAGTTTGTGTGTTTTGTGCTATCGGTACTCCAGCAAGTTTAGGAAGAATATCACGAACTTTTAAAAATGCTGGATAGTCCCAAATAGAAAGGTCTTGGAGAAAACGACGGATTGCCGGAATATCTGAACGTAAAAATTGTTCCGGTGAAAGCTTTGCAATGATTTGTTGATCATTAAAAAAGAAAATGCGATCAGCAAGGAAGAATGCTTCACGCATATCATGTGTAACAAAAACAATTGTTTTGTTGAGAGACTGCTGAATATCTTTGAGCTGTTGCTGTAATTGTCCCCGTGTTTGGACATCTAGGGCACTAAATGGCTCATCCATGAGCAAAATATCGGGGTTATTTGCAAGTGCTCGAGCAATGCCCACACGCTGTTGCTGTCCTCCTGATAAGCTTAGTGGATAGCGCTTAGCATAACTATCATCAAGTCCCACTTGTTCTAAAGCCTTTGTAATCTCCGTAGTTAGCATGCTATTTGCTGTAAGACTAGGAACAATTCCAATATTTTTATCAATCTGCATATGCGGGAAAAGACCACTATTTTGGATAACATATCCCATATTTTTTCTCAGTGCATACACATTATGATTGATAATTGGTTGTCCGTGATAATAAATTTCACCACTACTTGGCGTTTCTAGTCGATTTATCATTTTAAGCGTCGTTGTCTTCCCCGAACCAGAAGCACCTAAAAATACGATACATTCCCCTTCATGGATAGTAAAAGATAGGTCTTTTAGAATTAGAGTATTTTGATAAGATTTCCTAACCGCCTCAAATCGTAACAATTGACATCCCTCCTTTTAGTATACTATCTAGTATACCAAAAGATGCTCAGACTACAATAATTCCAGTATAATAAATTTAATATCTGAAAAATATTCAGATGTTACTTGTAAAATGCTTATATAGTCTATATTAAGCTTAATTTTATACGCTAATTAGGGAAATAGTGCTATAATTAATATTGTATTTTGGCAAGAAGTGCAATCTTTAGAAAAAAAATCGTTTTTCACAATATTGAAAAAATTCCTTATAAAGTTATAATAT
>BHER01000113.1 GCA_003864555.1 Erysipelotrichaceae bacterium
ACAACAGCAGATGTAGATAGTTTTAATAAAAGTTTAAAAATAACATTGCAATCGCTTTATGGAATTAAACTATAACAAAAAGAGTAATAAAGATAGTAGTAGACACTTAAAGATATCGAAAGATGAGAAGGAAGAGGGAAATATATGAGCTTTATATTTGAATTAGGAAGACATTCGGCAGTCCTGAATTTTACAGCACAATATTGTGAATCAAAAGCAGAGTTATTAGATAGTTTGGGGTTTGAAAAGATTTTAACATCATATCTTGAAAAAATTGAAAAACGGGATACACCAATATATCAATATTTACAAGCAGGGAGAAAACTACCAATTAATGTTTTAGTAAAGCAGATGCAACAAGTCTTTAAACTTGTCATTGTCATGGAGCCTGAAGAAATCATTTCAATGAAAAATGAATATAGCAGTTATTTAAGTGATCATGAAGAGTTCTTAGCATGTATTGAAGAAATCTATAGCTACTGGCGCCGCTTAGGTCGTTATGCTATTGCTTACAATGGAAGACATCAAAATGGTATTCAAAATACACAATTTATTGAAACGCATGCGCGTTTTGAGACGCTTGTATTAACAACATACCGTTCTGTTAGTGAAAAAATTATGGGTTCAAAAAATAAAGTGTATCGTCAGCTTATTGCAGGTGTTAATGCTGGTTTAGTTGTCAATAAAATGTTCTATCCTCTAACGGATGATGTCTATTTTGAGCTCTTTGATATTCCTATTATTGAGTCAATTGTTCTACATCCACCATTTATCACATATCCTACTAAAAATACGCGAAAAGGTCTCTTTGATGAAGTTTTTGAAAATCCTTTAACTGGATTAGATATTAATGGACAAGATTTCTTCTGTTATCCAGCAAAAGTTGGAGATTTATTAGCATTAGTATTTTTCCACAAAGACTTTATGTCTCAAGGTGTGACATTATGTAATCTTTTTGAAATGGCTGATATTGATGAAGCGATGATACGCAAACCAGATTTAATGTATGTATATGGTGCGGATGATGGTGGTAAAGAGGAAACTGTTTTCTATAAAGATGAAAAAAATGACATGTATATTGGATATGCCTCATATAGTGAGAATATTGATTATTTTGGCTATATGAAAAAAATGATATTAACAATCCATAATGTCAAAATGCTAGATATAGGTGCATTGCCTTTACATGGTGCGATGGCGAATATCGTGATGAAAAATGGAGAGACAAAAAATATTATTATTATTGGAGATTCGGGTGCTGGTAAATCTGAGACACTTGAAGCATTAAGATCAATTGGTGATACATATATTAAGGATATTAAAATTATTTTTGATGATATGGGTGTACTAAGTCTAAATGGAGAGCAACTTGTTGCCCATGGGACAGAAATTGGTGCATTTGTACGCCTTGATGATTTGGATGTCGGGTATGCATATAAAGAAATCGATAGAAGTATTTTTATGAATCCGGATAAAATTAATGCCCGCATTGTAATTCCGGTTGCAACCTATGAAGAAATTACAAAAAAATATCCAATTGATTTATTTTTATATGCAAATAATTATGAGGATGCGGAGGCAATTGGCTTTTTTGAAAATAATGGTGATGCACTTAAAGTATTTAAATCAGGCGCACGTATTGCGAAGGGGACTACAAGTGAAGTAGGTCTAGTTGAAACATACTTTGCTAACCCATTTGGACCTGTTCAAAGACAAGCACAAACGGAAATTTTGCTAGCAGATTATTTTGAACGCTTAGAAAAGAGTACAACGAAACTTGGTCAAATTCGGACAAAACTTGGTATTGCAGGAAATGAGCATACTGGGCCTAAATCAGCAGCAATAGCACTTTTAGAATACTTACAAAAATAGCAATTAAAAATAGTAATGATATGCAGTCACTTCCCTATCTCAAAAAGGGAAGTGACTGTATCAGGATATAAGAAAAAATAAAAGCTACTAACAACTCTCAGTATAAACTTGAGCTGTTAGTAGCTTTTTCTATGAAAATTTATGGATTGTATTAGTATCAGAAACATCATCATAGCGTGTGAGTAACTCACTATCTGTATAAGGATTTGATTGCTGACTACTATCAATAGCAAAATCAAAGTTCTCTATGGATAATGGTGCATCACCATCGCTAAGAGCTCTTTTTATTTTATAGCGTATATCTTCAATACTAGCGATAGGTACTAGGCTAAAGTAGAGGTTTTCTTGGATGCGATGACCTGGATAAATACCACCAACACCTGCAAGTTGTGTTGTACGGATACTAAACTTATTAGACTCATCCACCGATTGTTGAGAAAATAGATCTTTTCCTAGATTAGCAAAATCGAAGAATTGTTCGGGTGGAATATTTGTTTCAATACTATCACCAACTGCCGCAAGTAATCGTGGTGCTGAGGCGATAATAGAGGGAGAGGAAGTTTTAGTAATAATAGCTTTTATGAGTTCGGATTGGCGAAGACTCCGACCCCAGTCACCATCATAATGCCGAGAGCGTGCAAGCGCAAGCGCTTGTTCGCCGTCTAAAATCTGTGGTCCAAAATGACTAAAGCAAATGGCAAAGGGATCACGATTACTATTATGTTCACACCATTGATCCCCAGTTTTTAAACTTGGACTTAAGAATGCACCATCCGAAGGATCACCAGCATAATTTTCGAACCCTTCACGAAGATCGGGGACCTCCATTTCTATTCCACCAAGGGCATCGATAATTTTGATGAAGCCATTAAAATCGGCGCTCACGTAATAGTTTATTTTGAGGTCGAATACATTTTCAAGGGATGTCTGGAGGCAACTTGAGGATGTCGCATGCGTGATTTTATCATAATATCCAACACCCCAATCACAGGCTTCGCCAAAAGGCAGAAAAGAATCACGAGGTATGGCAATAGCCTCAGCATAATTTGCCTGTGGATTTATTGTTAGGAGATTAATAGAATCAGCAAGACTTGCTTCCCCATCATTACCATTTGTTCCAATTCCAATAAAAAGAATAGAAAAAGGTTCAATGCTTATATCGTCAATTACCTCAGCAGCAGGGATATCATTTTCAGTAACATTTGCTGCAGTTGCAAGATATGTCTGATATACTGACCAAGAATAAGCCCCAGTGGATGCAGCCAATAGGAGGAAGATTGAGAAAGTAATTATAAAAATCTTCTGATATTTTTTGCGTTTTTTGAGATTGGCATTTCTACTTTTTGAAGATCGTGATTGGTTGTTCATAAAATATATGTCCTTTCTGAAGTAAGA
>BHER01000114.1 GCA_003864555.1 Erysipelotrichaceae bacterium
AGCAAAAGTACAACCATTAAATTATGCGCGGATAGCGGGTGAATTACAAAACAAAGGCTATCATGTTTTTTTGAGTAAAATGCCATTTACTTGGTCATTTCTGTATATTGATTTGGCAGCAGAAATCATAAACGATTACCCGCAAATTGAAAATTGGGTTCTTGGTGGTCACTCACTTGGTGGTGCTATCATTTCTACTTATATGAAAGATAATACTTCAGAAAAAATTAAGGGTATGTTTTTTCTCGCATCTTACCCAGCATCAGATTATTCGGCTAGAAAAATACCGATGCTCTATATTTTTGCAGAGCATGATGGATTAGTTACTCCCCCTAAAAGAGACAAAGCGATGCTAGAAATTTCGAAAACACCTTATTCATACCAAGTAATAATTGCAGGGGGGAACCATGCAGGATTTGGTAACTATGGAAAGCAATCTGGTGATAATGCCGCAACAATATCGAACAAAGAACAACAGGATCAAACTGTTAAAATTATGACAACCTGGATTGAAGAACTAAGTTAATACATATGCCTAAAAGTAGCAAAAATAGCCATATAAGAAAAAAATGGAAATGGAATGATGCAGGATGAAAAAAGCTGAAAAGAAGACACCAACATATACACCAATGATGCAACAATACTTATCTTTAAAAGAACAGTATCCTGATACTTTACTTTTTTTTCGCTTAGGTGATTTTTATGAAATGTTTTTTGAGGATGCAATCAAAACAAGTAAAATGTTAGAAATAACATTAACAAGTAGAGCATCCGCAGGCAATGATAAAATACCAATGTGTGGTGTACCCTATCATGCAGCACATGGATATATCCAAAAACTAGTCGATTTAGGAGAGAAAATTGCGATTGCCGAACAGACAAGTGAACCACAAAAAGGGAAAACCCTTGTTGATCGTGAAGTTGTAAAAATTATTACACCTGGAACATTTGTGCAAGAAGGAACATTTCAAGCAGCTGAAAATTGCTATGTTGCTGCCTGCTTAAAAGAAAATGATTCGTATACCGTCTGTTATGGTGATATTTCTGTTGGAAATTATTTTTATATGAAGGGACTTAAAACAACCGATGAGGCTTTAGACTTCCTACGTGTAATCAATGCAATAGAATTAGTTGTTTTAGAGCAACATGCGGAAGAATTAGCGCAAATTATCAGTTATTTTGAAGTGCAACCAACAGTAGTAAAACAAATAATCCCAACAGCTTATACAATCAACGTGGAAGCGCAAGCATGTTTTAGTTTACTTGAGACATATTTGAATACGATCCGTCGTGATAGCATGCTTAGTTTCCAAGATGTTATTGAAATAAAATATGAGACATCTATGTTTATGAGTGCTGCAACGGTTTCGAGCTTAGAAATTTTCGAAACAATTAAAACAAGAAGTCGTGAAGGATCACTCTTTTCTTTATTAGATCAGACCAAAACAGCGTTGGGGACAAGGAAATTACGACATTGGTTAACCAATCCACTCTTGGAAGCAACAAAAATTGAGAACCGTCTCGATATTGTTTCAAATTTTATGGAGCATTATATAGAACGACTACAGCTACAAAAGCTATTAGCAAAAACATATGATCTGGAGCGGCTGATTACGCGTATTTGCTCACAGACAGCACAACCACGTGAATTGCATCAATTAAAGCAAACATTAGCAGCCTTCGAAGAAATAAGGAAGCATATTGCTGAGAGTGTTTTTCACCCTCAGATAAAACGACAACTGGAAAAACTTGCCAATATAAATGAAATCCTCGAAGAGTTACAATCAGCTCTAGCAACAGAAGATATCATATCACTAAAAGATAGCGGCCTATTTAAACATGGCTATTCACAAGCACTAGATGAGTTGAAAGAAATTTCTAATGGGGGAAGTGCATGGCTATTAGATTTAGAAAAACGGGAAAAAGAGCGGACGGGAATTAAAAATCTTCGCATTAAATATAATCGCGTTTTTGGTTATTTTATAGAAGTGAGTAAAGGCAATGCACAACTTGTAAAAGAAGAATGGGGCTATCATCGAAAGCAGACATTAACGAATGCTGAGCGTTTTGTAACCGAAGAACTCAAGCAAAAAGAAGAGCAGTTATTGGGAGCAAATGAACGCCTTGCCCAACTAGAAAAACAAATATTTATTGAACTTTGTGATAAAATCATTCCATATAGAATTTCGCTCCAAAAAATTGCTGATTTTATTGGGTTGATTGATGTTTTACAGGCATTCGCTGAAGTAAGCCAAAAAAATAAATATGTTCGTCCCGCAATTGGACGTGAACAAAGCATGCATATTTTTCAAAGTCGCCACCCAATTATTGAAAAAGTAACGGGTGAACACTTCATTCCTAATGATGTTGATATGCTCAATGACGATATTTTACTCATTACAGGACCAAATATGGCGGGAAAGAGTACGTATATGCGCCAAGTTGCAATTTGTGCAATCATGCAGCAAATCGGCTGTTTTATTCCTGCTAGTCGTGCACAATTGCCAATTTTTGATGCGATTTTCACAAGAATTGGTGCTCAAGATGATCTTTTTTCCGGGGAAAGTACTTTTATGGTTGAAATGAAAGAAGTATCCCTTGCACTTAATCAGGCAACAAACAGAAGTTTATTACTATTTGATGAAATTGGAAGAGGAACAGCAACATATGATGGTTTAGCATTAGCGTATGCTATATTAGATTATATCCAAGGATATATCCACGCAAAAACGCTCTTTTCCACACATTATCATGAACTAACGGAACTTGTTGGTAAAATGGATCGTGTTCGTAATATCCATGTCTCTGCAACACTTAAAAATGATGAAATCATCTTCCATCATCAGATAAAAGAAGGAAGTATTGAGCGTAGTTATGGTGTCCAAGTTGCACGACTTGCAAAACTACCAGAAATTGTGATAAAAGAGGCAAAAGAATTACTCGTTGTCCTTGAAGCCAACCACGTAGAAATTGATGCAACAATTATTGAAAGTGATCATATTCAAAATACATTAAAAAAACAAGCAGATTTTGAAAAAACCATGGAACAAAATCAAATATTACTGGAAAAATTAGCAGAAATAGCAGCGATTTCTGCGGAGGATCTCTCACCAAAACAAGCATGGAAAATTATTGAAAAAATGCAGAATGATATACAATATATGCTGAAATAGTGTATAATGAATATTGCATAAACATGCAATAAAATTATATGAAACGAGGCAAATATATGAAGAAAATAGCAC
>BHER01000115.1 GCA_003864555.1 Erysipelotrichaceae bacterium
ATATTGAGGGGAGATATGCTTTGCATCTTCTAATGATGTTTACGATATTATAAACTTACGAATATCGTATCTTTTTTAGTATCCAGTGAAATTTGGTAAGCTTGCATTATTTTCCTTGCCATTCATATAAAGCAATTCCAGTAGCAATTGCTGCATTGAGTGATTCAACATTTTCTTTCATTTGAATGGTAACTTTCTTCATTTCAATAGTTTTAAATTGACGGTAGTCTATTCCATTTCCCTCATTACCGATGATCATTGCTTGTTTTGAAGCTTTTACCGCCCCACTAATTGGCTCCCCCGTTGTATCTAGTGCGAGCACATCATAGTTGTTTTCCATAAGATGTGCAATAATTGCATCAACTTCTAGTCTTTGAACATTCATAAAAAAATGAACACCTTGGGTTGCGCGAATTACTTTATCATTATAGAAATCAACAGTATCGGGTGTTGCAAGAACAGTTTTAATTCCAAAAGCCTTAGCAGTTCGTAGTATCGTACCAACATTCCCAGGATCTTGTAATCCATCTAAGACAAGAATATGGGTATTGACTTCAATTTCAGTTTCTTCCATTTTTGCAATACCAAAAATTCCTTGTGGTGTTTGCGTTTGTGTAATTTTCATCGCGATATCTTGACTAATAATATCACATGGTATATCATTTGTAAAATCTAAAATTTTTTCGGTATAAAGAAAAATTGTATTTCCGGCGAGCTCATATTTTTCTGTAATAAGCACATGGTCTAAAATCCCTGCCTTCGCAGCTTCTTGGATGAGATGCTCCCCTTCTATAAAAAATTCTTTCATTTTTTTACGATATTTATTCTGTTGTACTTTTTTGATATCCTGGATAACTGGGTTATTGACAGATGTAATCATTATTTTTCCTCCTTCGGAATAGTTGTTTCTAAATTATTTGAACCATAAGCAACTGCTTTATTTGGTAAGAGTTGATGTAGAATAATTCCAACAATGGCAACTAAAACAATACCACTCACTGAAATGGGTGCGCCAAAGATCCTAATATTAATCCCTGCTGCTGCTCCTACACCGATAATGAGCATGACTGCTATCATGATAACATTTCGCTCATTTTTTAAATCGACATTATTTTCTACAAGAACACGCACACCATTTAAGGCAATCATCCCAAATAAAATAATAGAAACGCCACCAATGACGGCAGTTGGAATTGTTTGGATAATTGCTGTTATTTTACCAATAAAGGCAAGGAAAATAGCTCCCACTGCGGCACCACCAATAACATAAATTGAAGCAATTTTGGTAAGGCTAATAACTCCAGTATTCTCCGCATACGTTGTATTTACTGGGCCACCAACGATCCCTGCAAACATTGTTGCTAAACCATCACCAAGTAATGTGCGATGTAGTCCTGGATCTGCTAGTAAATTTTTATTGATAATTGTTCCTAGAACAATGTGGTCACCAATATGCTCTGATAATGTTACAATCGTAACTGGAAAAACAATAAAGAGGACTTCCCAATTTACTGTCATACCCTTGCTAAAGAGTACGGAAAACTCGGGGAATGAAAAAATAGCTGCTTCTTTGACAAGTGTGAAATCAATCATTCCGAGTAGTGCAGCACAAATATACCCACTCACTACACCGATTAGAACAGGAATAAGTTTAAGTCCGCCCTTCCCATAAATTGTTATAGCAATAATAATTCCAGTAGTCAGTGTTGCAACACCAACATGTTGCCAATCAATAGCTACTTGGTCGCCTACAACAAGACCAAATGATGTCATTGCATAGTTTGCAAGTCCAAGTCCAATAACCATAATAACTGGGCCAATAACAACGGGAGGGAGTATTTTATAAAACCACTCGGTTCCAAAAAAGCGAAAAATAAAAGACATCAAAACATAGATTGCACCCACAAGTATGACCGCAACATTATAATTCTGCGCTGCATTTTCAGTGTTAAATGCAAGGACTGCTATCAGGGGAGTAATATAGGCAAATGATGAACCCAAATAAACGGGTGATTTTGCTTTTGTACATACAATATAAATTAACGTCCCAACACCACTTGTAAATAAGGCAACCGATACTGGTATGCCCACAAGTATTGGTACGAGTACTGTTGCACCAAACATTGCAAAAATATGTTGTAAACTAAGTAATGCCCAAATTTTAGTACTTGGTTTATCATGGATATCTAGAACAAGATTTGAATTTCCCATCTGTGGTTGCTCCCTTACTGTTTATTGCTATAGACTGAATTAAAAAAGTTTTTATTTTTTTGCTGCAGTCTATTACATTTTTTAAAAAAGATTATTTCGTCATGAAATCTCTTAGCTTTTTACTACGGTTTGGATGGCGCAGTTTTCGAAGTGCTTTCGCTTCAATTTGACGAATTCGCTCACGCGTTACACCAAATTCTTGTCCAACTTCTTCAAGTGTGCGTGCGCGTCCATCATCTAATCCGAAACGTAAGCGTAAAACACGCTCTTCCCGATCGGTAAGTTCATCTAAAACTTCACATAATTGCTCTTTCAAAATTTCATTTGTTGCATAGTCTGTTGGTGACATCATATCTTGGTCTTCAATAAAGTCCCCTAGATGTGAGTCATCTTCTTCACCAATTGGTGTTTCAAGTGATACCGGCTCTTGTGAAATTTTCAAAATTTCACGCACACGATCAGCTGTCATTTCCATTTTTACAGCTAATTCTTCTGGTTTGGGTTCACGACCAAGCTCTTGAACCATCGAACGTTGAATACGATTCAATTTATTGATGGTCTCAACCATATGAACAGGAATACGTATTGTTCTTGCATGATCTGCAATAGCTCTTGTGATTGCTTGGCGAATCCACCATGTAGCGTATGTCGAGAATTTGAACCCTTTTTCAGGCTCAAATTTTTCGACAGCTTTCATAAGCCCCATATTTCCTTCTTGGATTAAATCTAAAAATTGCATACCACGACCAACATAGCGTTTAGCAATACTGACTACAAGGCGTAAATTAGCTTCGGCTAATTTTTGTTTTGCAACAACATCGCCTGCTTTTGCAGCAACTGCAAGTCTTTTTTCAGTTTCTGAATCTAGTAAATTTACGCGTCCTATCTCTTTAAGATACATTCTAACAGGGTCATTTACTTTTGTTGTTCCATCATCATATTCAATATTACTAACAACAGTATCAACCATGACATCTTTGATTTCCTCTTCTAGTTCTTCTTCTAGTTTTTTAATTTCTTCAGATC
>BHER01000116.1 GCA_003864555.1 Erysipelotrichaceae bacterium
GTAGAAGATATTTGTGATATTTTAAAATAAAAAAAGAGCAACCCAACCTTTATACAAAAGGTTGGGTTGCTTTTTTACGATAATTGCTTAGATTTTGAAATAAGTGTTAAGGAAATCTGATACACCAGATTCTTGATGTGTTAGGGGTGTTTGTTCATCCGAACAAGCTACTAAACTTGAAACTGCATTTTTCATTGCAACGCCCACATCAACATACTCAAGCATTTCAAAATCATTTTGACCATCTCCAAAAGCCATTGTCCGGATGTCATCTAGCCCAAGATAGTTTAAAACATAGGCAATCCCTGTTGCTTTACTACAATTTTTTGAGAATATTTCGACAAAAGGTATAAGCGGATCATCCCCATAGCGAAAGGAAACAGAATCTGTTATGGTCTTGTTTAAATATATTTTCAAATCCTCAAATTGATCACTCGCAACGAAACTATACATATTGACAACTTGACTTAATATTGGAAAAGATGAGAAGTGGTGGCGTGTATTCCCATAATTAGGAATAAGTCCCGTAGGCATCTGCTGATGCAAGTATGCAATAACACCTGGATTTTTATTTGTCATGACGGAAAGATTCGGGGTTTCAAAATTACTAACTTCTGTGATATTTGCAAAAGTTTTATCTTGTAAAATTGTTGTAACAAAGAGTGGATCAATAAAAGTCTTCTGGAGTAAAATCCCATCTTTATCATATATAGCACCACCATTTAGCGTAATAATTGGGGTATTGAGTCCTAGTTGCTTATGAAAAGGAATTGTTGCATAAAATTGGCGTCCAGTTGCAATAAAAATGGTGTGACCTGCAAGTTTTAGTGCTTCAACTGTTGCAATGGTTTGCTTGCAAATTGTGTTGTGAGAATTAAGTAATGTTCCATCTAAATCGAAAAAAATTGCATGTTTCATATAAAAATCTCCTTTAATTATTGTGCTAAAATGGTAACTAAATCATCATAATAGCCAGTAGTAAGTTCTTGTGTAAGTGGTATTTCAGCAAGGAGGTCACTTCCAAGTGCTTCCGCAACATAATAGCCACCACCACGGCCAAAGACATAGTTTTTTTCTGAACAGTTAGTACAAGGTACATATGACATATTTTCAATGACACCAATGATATCATGTCCAAGTTCGAGCGCAGCAACACCAGCTTTTGTTGCAACATAGGCTGCATCAAGTTGTGGAGTAGTAATAACTAACATCTCACAGCGTTGAATAATCGATTGTACTTCAAGCATAATATCACCAGTTCCAGGAGGCATATCAATTAGAAAAAAATCGGTATCTTGATGCCAAGCAACATCCGTAAAAAATTGACGTAAAAGCTTACTTAGCATCGGACCTTTCCACATAACTGGTTTATTCTCGGAAATCAGGAGAGAACTACTAATTACTTGGATACCATCAATTATAAATGGGTTGACTTGGATACCGATAATTTCAGGGGATTTTTTTGGTATTTGTAGAATTTTGGGGATACTTGATCCATAGATATCCGCATCAATAATTGCAATTTTTTTGCCTTTTTTCATCAAGGCTTTTGCAAGGTTTACCGTGATAGTTGATTTCCCAACTCCCCCTTTTCCTGATACGATGGCAATATAGCGTGCATCGGGCAAGGTCACAGTATTTTTTGCATTTATTTCAACTGCAGCAAGCTCTGTAAAATTAAGGATGACTTTGTCGATACCTAATTTAATTTTGATAATAGTCAGGAGTTCTTTTTGAAAAGCAGTAAACGTTTTATCACGAGTACGAGGGAAATCAAAGGTCATTGTAAGTTTTTCATCCAGATAGGCAATTTCGATTGTATCTTCAATAGTTGAAAGTAATGTATTACTTTTTGGCACGTTGAGATGTCCAATTGCTTTGCGGATATCATATTCAGTTATATTCATCGTAGATTACTCCTTTTTTGTAGTATGTGAGGGGGGAACAATAATTGTAATTTTACGGCTATTTTCGCGGGATAGTCGATCGGAAATAACCTGATTTGTTAGCATGCAGTATGCAATAACACTATTATATTGTATCATATCATGAGGCTTTTGTAAGTGATTGGATTTCTCAATGAGCGAAATACCTATCAGCTTATTATTTTTAATAAAACGGAGATAGCTTAAACCACTAGGACTTGCAGCAAGTATACGTGTCCAAATCGAGTTGAGAGCCTCATCAAGCATACTTTGGGTAATACTCGTTATCATATATGTTAACATCCGCTGGATATGCGTTTTCGAAGTATGTTTATGATGAACGGCTGTAAAAAAGTCTTCAAAATTTTTGGCTTTTTCGAGTTCTTTGATCGTATTTTGATGTAGTCCAAATTGTGAGAGTGCTGTTGGATTTTTTTGCAGGAGGGTATATTTGAGCAATGGCAAGTATTGTGCAATATGAGCAAATGGCAATTTTTTCATATCAGCGGCAACATAAGAGGGAATAAAATTAGAAAAGGCGGAATCATGTGCTAAAACCAGAGATCGCACAGCAGTTGCACTCGCAATCTCTTTATTACTAGGTATCGTATCAGCATAATTTGAATACAGCCGGGGGATTGCAATTGCCTGGATACGAGGATCAATTTTTTGAATAGCTTGTTCATAGAAAAATCCAAGTTTTTGATTAGGTGCAAGTTCTGCTAAGTTAGGGTTATCAGGTAGTTTTTGCTCAATCCCATAAACGATAGCATCTACGCCAAGCCCACTCGCAATCTTTATAGCACCTGTTGCAAAAATATCAGCACGCTGTGTTCCATAAGCAAAAGGAAGTTCAACAGCCAAATTACAGCCACTTTGAATAGCCCAACGAGCACGGGTATACTTATCAACGATTGCGGGTTCCCCCCTTTGTAAAAAATCACCATTCAAAATAGCAATAATAATTGCTTGTGGAAAAAGACGAGCTGCCTCATTAATATGGTGGATATGGCCATTATGGAGGGGGTTATATTCCACAATGAGTGCGATTGCTTTCAATACAGGCACCTCCTTTATATATTTACTTAAAATTATAACATAAAGTTGGGAATATGCGGAGGAGATTACATGATTTATACTTCAAAGTATACCCGGTCATTCTAGAAAAAGCATTGGAGGGAGGAAAGGGTAAAAAGAAACCAATATCGTTTAGAGTTTTACTAAAATGAATAGTAGAATTTGAAAAAATGATGTATAATAGAGAGT
>BHER01000117.1 GCA_003864555.1 Erysipelotrichaceae bacterium
GCGTATGAGAATGAAGAAGGCAAAATTACAGCAGAGCATAGAAGAAATCCGGGCCAATATCCTCCAAGGTGCGACACCATGTTTTCAATATAATATGAAAACCTATTGGATTGAAAAAGTTGGGCCGAGGAATTATGCTATTACAACAGATGATGAAAAAACAAAGTTACAATATTTTTATGATTTATCTGACGTATTTAATTACGGTAAACTTGAAGGAAACGATATATTATGTGTATTCAATGAAATAGAATTTGATTTGGGTAGCACTTCTATTCGAGATAAATATGCAGGCGATATGCTTGCATATAAAAAAATCAAAATACACGAGGCTGCTAGATTGATTAAAAGAAAAAAAGCAATGATACTGAAATACGAAGAGCAAAAGTTTTTGATTGGCAAGAAGTCTATCGGTTACGCAGTAGTCCAACTTTTACCCGTTGATACATATAAGCGAACGGACTTTTTAAGACTATCCACTTTGTTTTCAATGCATATTGCAGGTAATAAAAGCTTCTATGACATCTGGGAAGATATAATCATTCAAGAAGTATTTACGGATGAGGACGCCATTGGAGGGGGTATCCTAATTAGGACAGAAAAAATAAGGACACTTTCTAAAGAGGTGGTATAATAGAAAAAAAGGAAGTGTAAGTATGTCAAGAAGTCCAAGAAGAACGCTTACAGAAGAATTCAAACTACAAATGGTTGAATTGCACAAAAATGGGAAGCGACTTTGATTATGGGGCGAAAAGAGAAATAATCCTTGCTAACAATGACACATATAGCATATGTGCTATGTGTAATGTTGGATGTTTCTCGGTCAAGTGTGTATTATCAAAGTAAGAAACAAGAAGACTCAACACTTGATTCACAAGGTGAAAAAAAATGGAAAGACTCCAAAAAAAACGTATGGAACTTGCAATATCAGGCTTGATTTGTATGATATCTATGGACTCGTCGTGTCCAGACGCCGTATTTCGCGAGTAATGAAGCGATTAATCATCAAATCAACCACTTGCCGCAGTTACTTAAAAAGTGTCAATATAAAATTTGCAATGTTTGTAAGTTAAGGATATTCTGTTGAACAAATAGGAGGATATCTTTTTTTTATTCATGTATCGTATGTAGTGATTTCGAGTTCATGAGGTTTTTTTAGTTTCTTGACTTCATTCCCTCCCCCAGCACAGGAGTAAATATCTTGAAAAAGCTTGACATTCTATCTGATGTCTTCAAAATTTTGGTGAACGATTTTTAAAAATTGTACCTAAAATGATGAGGACTGATATCAATGGAAAAACACATTACAACTGGAAATAACCACAGAACGCGATGCACGATGAAATCAATGTTGAAAAAATTATCCACTTTGACGACAGAGATTTACGTTCGAGAACACGGTGTCCGAACTTCGACTGATTTCTCAAGAAAACGCTCATTTTCCTTAGAAGAATTCATTCAATTTATGCTTACACTTAGAAAATCAACAGTGGCAACATCACTGAGAAGATTCAGTGTGAAGTCAAAAAAACCACTACTATTAATTACATCTCAAGCTTTCTCTCAGTTACGTTGTAAAATTAAGTCAACATACTTTTATCGGGTGATGCTCCTATTGAGCTCCCACTTTTATGGCCACCAATACAAAACATTATGTGGCTATCGGTTGATTGCAATTGACGGCTCAAAGATTGCACTTCCTAACACAAAAGGGCTTCGTATTCACTATGGAACAACAGGAGCAGGAAATGGTGCGACAACTGGTCAAGCATCATTTGCGCTTGATTTGTTAAACAATGTGATTGTTGATGCAGGTTTACATCGACTACAGGATGATGAACGGTCGCAGGCGCTTGGTCATTTAGCGGTGATAGCGCTGCAACCACAGCTCAAAAGCCTTGTTCTTTATGATAGAGGCTACGCCTCACTCAAGCTTTTCACTACACATACAAAAACAAATATTGCCTGTCTTTTTCGCATGAAATCTAAATTCAACAGTGTAATGGATGAACTTCCATTAGGAGATCACCTCATTACTATTGGAGTGAAGACACCAATTATAGTACGGATACTAAAATTTGAACTTGAAAATGGAACAATAGAAATGCTCGCTACAACATTATTTGATGTAGCGTTAACACTCGATTTCTTTAAGAAACTGTATAGCATGAGATGGGGAGTTGAGACGTTTATTGATGTGTTGAAAAATAAGCTGGAGTTATATAATTTTTCGGGAAGAACAATAGATGCATTGGAACAAGACTTCTATACAACATTAATTCAGTCACTTTTACTTTATGTTTGGGTCAATGATGTGAACTCAAACATAAGACAAAAAAAAGATGCTCTCTATCAACGAAAAGTTAATATCAAGCATGCAATTGGTGTCTTATCAGATTCTTTTATCAATCTATTTCTGACTCAAAACACTTCTCCCATTATTACAAAAATGACGGAACTCATTGTTAGAGTCACCATCCCTATTATGCCAAATAGACACAATGAGAGATGGGATTTTTCACGTGACACAAAATACCCACAGAACTCAAAATCAGTAGTATAAAATCAAAGGAAACTCCTTGATTCTTTTCAGTATGTCGTTTTTCTAACACACATAGTATATCACGGGTTCAAATTTTTTTGTATGCATTTCAGCATTTGTTTCTATTTTATTTTTGGCATTTGTTGCTTAACTTACAAACATTGTAATTTTTTGTCCGTTTTATCATTGACATTCCAATAACCCCTCCAACTTTTGTGTCTACTAAAGTGTAGCCCATCCAATCCCTTGTTTCTAAGGTCTAGTGTTATTCTACGATAACCATATCGTTTTTTATGTTTATCATAAATCGCTATAATTTCATGTATTAGCTCTTCATTTTTCTGATCTTTACCATCTTTATTTTTCGTATAATAATATGTAGATTTGCTTACCCCTGATATTTTTAAAAGAATCATAATTGGATGATTTTGCTGTAATTCTGACACAACACTTACTTTTTCTTCTGTTGTGGATTCTTCCTGTTTTGAATTACAGCTCTTAATTTTTTTAAGTATTCATTTTCCGCTTCCAAGTATAGATTCTTTGTTTCTAAATACTTTACTTTTTCTTCTGAAGTCATCTTTTCATATTTCTTTATTTCTTTTGTCATAGTAGATCTCCGCCCTCTTCTTTTCTCTACTATAACAT
>BHER01000118.1 GCA_003864555.1 Erysipelotrichaceae bacterium
AAATATTATCAAACATACCAAAAAGAGGGGTTAGGTACGCAGTTTTTTCGCATAAGGAAAAGGCTTATAAACACCGCTATAACAGCGTTTATAAGCCTTTTTATTGTTTCAAAGTGTCAAACTCGAGGAGTCGTCAAGAATTTTCGGCAAATGGCATGGTTTTGGTTGCATGCAATAGATGATCTTTGGTATGATATCTTAGAGGAGATGAGTGTTATGATAAAGCATATTGAACTTGCGGAACTAGAATCAAAAAAGGGACTAATAATAGATGTACGGGAGGTGTATGAGTATGCTGCATACCATATGCCAGAAGCAATAAATATTCCAGCCGGAGTACTACTTGAAAATCCAACACAATATTTAGATAAAGATAAAACATATTATATTATTTGTGCACATGCAGTGAGAAGCGAAAAAGTTTGTAATATTTTGGTTAGACAAGGCTATGATACGGTGAATGTCTTATCAGGGATGTCATGCTATCTATAGTTTTTTACAATAAGGCATGTATATGCTATAATTATGTTAAGGTATTTTTGAAATAAGAAACAAAAGTGAAAAATGACAGTTCGGGTATGAAATAAGTATACCAAGTGAAGATGAATGAGGAGCTATTGGATCAAAATGACAGTACTAAAAAAATAGAAAAAGGAGAGATACAATGGAAACATTATTATATTTTGCGGGGTTATTATTAGTTATTGTAGCACAATCAAAAGTGCAAGGGGCCTATCGAAAATATTCAAAAATCATGACAGCATCCAATCTAACGGGTGCTGATACTGCACGGAAAATGCTCAAAGAGCATGGGATTACTGATATCGAAGTGGTGCAATCTAGGGGGGGAACATTGAGTGATCATTATGACTCACGCAAAAAAATTGTTGCACTCTCACCAGAAAATTACAATACAAATTCAATAGCTGCAGTATCTGTTGCAGCACATGAAGTCGGGCATGCAATTCAACATAATGTGGGGTATAAGATGATTGATGTTAGAAATGCGATATTGCCATCAGCAATTATTGCGGGGAATATGAGTTGGATTGTTATTGTTTTAGGGTTAGTATTTAGTATTACCTCGCTTCTTTATGTAGGGATAGGGATGCTTGGTGTGATTGCAACTTTTCAACTCGTAACACTACCAGTGGAATTTGATGCATCTAAAAGAGCGCTTGCTAATCTTGAGCAGGGAAATTATTTGTACAGTGATGAACTTGTGGGAGCAAAAAGTATGCTCCGTGCAGCAGCATTTACCTATGTTGCAGGGCTTTTGAATACTGTATTCCAACTTGTGCGGCTTATAATGGCTTCAAATCGAAGACGATAGGAGAAATAATATGTTCAAGCAAGCAAGCTGGATTGAAAAATTACAATTAAGTAAACATATCGAAGGTGGCTACTATACACAGTCATATATCTCAGATTCGGAATACAAAACTCTAGATGGGGAAAAACGTGCGATTGCATCAAGTATCTATTTTTTATTAGAGGATACTGATTTTTCAGCATTCCACCGTTTGAAATCGGATGAAATTTGGAATTTTCATTATGGTGCTGTATTTACGATTGCTGCGATTGACTTGGAAGGGGAACTTCATTTTTTTGAATTAGGTGTAGACCTCGAAAAAGGCCAATACCCGCAGGTAGTTATACCCAAAGGTTGGATTTTTGGATCCTATACGACATCAGGATTTGGTGTGTGTGGGTGTGTTGTGGCTCCTGGATTTGAATATGAGGATTTTGAACTCTTTACGCAAAAAACATTACTCCTAGAATATCCTAAGCATGAGGAAATAATAAAACGACTTACAAGAAAATAAAGAAGATCGGGATGAAGAGGATGGAAGTTTTAATTGGTATTGATGCTGGTGGGACCAAAACAAATTTAGTTGCATATGAAAAAAATGGTGCAGAAATTGCTATATATCGTACCAATGCTGCAAACTTAACAAATGACAGAGGGCAGGCAATTTCAACAATTATCGAGGGAATCGCAGCACTAAGAGGCGAAAATGATTGGGAGATTAGCCATGTTTCTATCGGAATGGCAGGCGTCGTAAAAAACCCGCTATTGCCAGAAATGATTGCAAAAATTGAGGAGATTTATGACACCACAGTCTGTGTTGTAAATGATGTTGTATTTGCACATAAAGCAATTTTTAAAAATAATGCGGGTCTTTTACTGAGTGCGGGAACGGGATCAATTGCCGTTTTTCGTGCAGAAAAGTCAGAAGATTTCATTATTATTGGTGGGCATGGGCATCTTTTTGGTGACTATGGTAGTGGCTATGACATCGCTAAAAGAGCATTGGTTTATACGATGGAGGGTACTGATTCAGGAAAAACAGATCAGTTGATGCAGGCGATATGTCAAAAACTAGGAGTAGCAGAAATTAGGGCGGCAATCCCAAGACTATATAACGCACCTAAAAGTGAAATAGCAAGCCTTGCTGCTATTGTTGCAAAACTTGCAGCAGATGGGGATACTATTTGTTGTCGTATTTTAGATGAGAGTGCGGAACAGTTTTGCTCAAAAATTCTTGCCGTTATCAAATCTAAAGGGTATAGTGTCCAAAAGTTTGCTTTGTGGGGGAGCGTATTCCAAAAAAATGAACGTAGTGCAGCAATCATCAAAAATAGATTCTCCTTAGAGGGAATTACCGATGAGATGCTGGTATCTGATTTGGAAATCACAACAGCAGTACTCTATGAAAAATAGAAAAGAGCAATAAAAAAAAGCGGATGATATTCTCGAAGAAAAATCATCAACAGCTAGCAGCTTGCTAAAATTTGCGATATACTTAGATAAAAATAAAACTGGAGAAATACTCCAGTTTTATTTAATTATATTCTAGGACTCCAGTTAGGGGGTCCATTTTTTTGATGCCTGCTTGACGGTAAACATCCATATCCGCTGCAAGTAATCGTTGATATCCTGGTTGAAAATCTTTTGAAATCACGATGCCAGTTGCAATAAGGGATGAATTAACTTGTTCGAGTAAATTTTTGACATTGAACACAACATTTCCCTCAGCAAGAAAATCATCAAGTAAAATAATTTTTTTATTTTCAAGTAATTTTTTTTGAGATGTAAGAAAGTAATCATTCTTTTTTGTAAAGGAGCAACAAGACTTTTGAACATAGCTATCATCATCTAGCAG
>BHER01000119.1 GCA_003864555.1 Erysipelotrichaceae bacterium
AGTAGATAGTATGTTATCAGAATTAGTTAAAAATGTTATTGCAGGGCAATAAACGAGTAAGGTGAGGAAGATACGATGGCTGACTATTATGATGAAAAGAATTGGTATGTTGTACACACATACTCAGGTTATGAAAATAAAGTAAAAATGAATCTTGAGAAAAGAATTTTAACAATGGGAATGGAAGATAAAATCTTTCGTGTAGTTGTACCAACTGAACTTGAGGTTGAAGTGAAAGATGGTAAGAAAAAAGAACGTGAACGTCGAAAATTCCCGGGATATGTTCTCGTTGAAATGATGATGACGGATGATTCATGGTATGTTATTAGAAATACGCCAGGAGTTTCAGGATTTGTTGGTTCATATGGTAAAGGCTCAAAACCGATTCCCTTACCAGCACATGAAATCGATCCAGTTATCCAACAATTAGAAGAACCAGATGATGTTTTTGTAATACTTGATTATGAAATTGGGGATACTGTTACAATAACAGAAGGATCGCTCCATGGGCATACTGGACGAGTACTTGAAATTGATTTTAATAATGATAAAGTAAGTGTTGAAATTTCAATGCTTGGGACTCAAGTTGTTGACTTTAAGATGTCTGAAGTACAACGCATTTAAAAAAAAGAATATTTGCTATTTGAGCAAATATTCTTTTTTTATCGTGAGAACTTCCTAGTATAATATAAAAAATATTGTTTAATTCATATGAATAATAGTGTATACTTAATAAGAGATTATAGATAAGGAATAGGTGAAGGATATGAGAAAACCAATTATTGCAGGAAACTGGAAAATGTTTAAAACGGGGAAAGAAGTTGCAAACTTTATTAAAGCAACTTCAACTAAAGTACCAACAAATGGAGCAGAGAGCGTTATTTGCGTTCCAGCTGTTTATTTGGAACAAGCCCAAAAATTAGTGGCAGGGACAAATTTAGTTGTTGCTGCACAAAATATGCACTTTGAAGAAGCAGGAGCATTTACAGGTGAAATTAGCCCAGTAATGTTAGCTGATTTAAAAATTAAATATGTTGTTTTAGGACATAGTGAAAGACGTGCCATGTTTAATGAAACGGATCAAACAGTAAACTTAAAAGCCCATGCAGCATTTAAACATGGAATTCTTCCAATTATTTGCGTAGGTGAAAGCCTTGAGGAAAGAGAAACTAATGTAACAAATCAAATTGTCGGTGCTCAAACTATGCGTGCACTTGCAGGGTTAGCAGAGGCAGATCTTATGCAAACTGTTATTGCCTATGAGCCAATTTGGGCTATTGGTACAGGAAAAACTGCTACAAGTGATCAAGCACAAGAAACAATTAAAGGTATCCGTGCAACAATTGAGGCAGAATATGGTAGTGTAGTTGCAGAGGCAGTACGCATCCAATATGGTGGTTCTGTAAAACCAGAAAATGTTGCAGAATTATTAGGGAAAGCTGATATTGATGGAGCACTAGTTGGTGGAGCAGCACTTGAGGCTGAAAGCTTCCTAGGATTGTTTAATTTCTAAAAAAAAGTTCGGAATTATTTTCCGAACTTTTTTTATACGCTTTTTAAAGCACCTTATCGATAATACCGTATAGTACGGCATCTGTTGAACTTAGCCAGTTATCGCGCTCCGTATCACTCGTAATTTGCTCAATAGATTTCCCCGTAAGCTTCGCAAGTAACGCATTCATTTTGATTTTAGTTTGCTCAAGTCTTCTAGCAGCAATCAAGACATCTGTTGTTTGCCCTGATGCGCCCCCTAGAGGCTGGTGTAACATGATTTCGGCATTGGGTAGGGCATAGCGTTTCCCATGTGTCCCACCAGCAAGGAGGATTGTTGCCATACTTGCACAAAGCCCCATGCTTACCGTACTAACATCTGGTTTAATGAACTGCATCGTATCATAAATTGCCATGCCCGCAGTAATTGACCCGCCGGGAGAGTTAATATAGATACATATATCTTTAGTAGCATCTGCAGCTGATAAGAATAAGAGTTGTGCAACAATTGAATTTGCAAGCGTGTCATTGACCTCACCAGTCAACATAATGATTCTATCTTTTAAAAGCCTTGAGTAAATATCGTATGAGCGCTCTCCAGCCCCAACTTGTTCAATAACATATGGTATGATTGTCATAACTTCACCTCGTTTTAAATTTTTTCTCTATAACATTATACCAATAATTATAATAAAAGTCTTTCGAAAAAATTCTTTTTAAAATTTGAGCTTCCTGTAAATGCTGATTATTACCATATAATTGAAAAGTAAGTAGTGAGATGATAATAGTGCGTTCAATATCACTATATGATTTTGCCGTTTCTAAAGCTTCAAGGAAATAAATTTTTGCGGCGTCTAGGCCATTTTTTTTAAGCTGGATTAGTGCTGTTGTCAAAAGAACATCGATAATATAGTAAGGAGCATTCTCAATTGTTTGATGCAAGAAAATCTGTGCTTTGATACGCTGAGCAGTATAAAGTGCCGTGTCAAATTTGAGCATTGGCAAAATATGGATAACTTTTGGGATATCAGCATCAAAGAATTCATCTTGGTTAAGGAGGCGATTCGTATATACCACATCCTCTTTTCGAAGCGTAGTGATTTTTACACTAAAGCAAAAATGAAGCCAATTATAGAAAAAAGGCGAATAATTAAAGGTACAAGTATTATTCATATTGAGTAAACCTATTATTGCAGGAATATCAAGCAGTTTGAATGCTTCACGGTATTGTGCATCAATGATATCTACTTGGCTTAAATACTGCTGATTCAAAAGGAAGTTAAATTCAGTAAGGCTAATTTCAAGATTTTCTAGTAGATATGATAACTTTTGAAAAGTTGGATTACTCAGATTAGCTTCAATGCGCGAGAGCATACTTTGTGAAAGTAGACTATCGCAAACTTCGTGTTGAGGGAGGTTCTTGGCAGTTCGTATACGAGTAAGTAATGTTCCAAGAGTCGTTTGTTCAGTATATTTCATTGCCAAGTCACCTCCTTCGGTTTTTTAATAATTATTACACGAATATTGAGGCGACTTCTCCAAATATGAATATATGCATAATTTTTTTGAAAATAAACAAAAATAGAGGAGAAAACGAAAAAAAAAACTTCGCGACAGAGTCTAAAATAGTATTAAAATATTTTTTTAACTTTTGTTATGGAAAAAACTAAAATAC
>BHER01000120.1 GCA_003864555.1 Erysipelotrichaceae bacterium
ATCAAATATTCTGTCATTATTGTTAATCTCATAACAATTAATATTAAGATTATACGGGGCTAGATTATGAATAACAAAATCAAAATAGTTGTAGCAGGAAATTTTACCATAGACGACATGGTATTACCTGACGGAAGAACATCAATGAATGTAGCTGGTGGCGATGTATTGTATGGTGCCCTAGGTGCACGCTTTTGGGTTGATGGAATAGGGATGCTGTCCCGTGCTGGTGAGCAATTTTCACAACAAAATCTCGATGCCTGTGTTCTTGCTGGTCTAGATATTTCAGGTGTAAGTATTCATTCTGGTGACGATGTAAGGAACTGGATAATTTATGAAAACGATGGGAGGCGTAATTTTATTTACCGAACAGATCCACAACGCTTTCATGATCTGTCCCCTGAAGCTTGCGATGTTCCTGAGGCATATAAACAAGCCTCTTGCATATTTCTAGCAGCAATGCCCATCAACAATCAGTTAGCACTGGCTAAAGTTTTCAAAGCTGCTGGGGTTACGGTGTTATTTGATCCACATGAAGAAGATGCCAGTGATAATAAGAGTTTAGTTTATGATACTTTAAAATATACTGATATTTTTATGCCTAGCGAGGAAGAGGCTTATCGTCTTCATCATTCACGAGACTATAAAGAGATTGCAAAGCACTTTGCTCAGCATGGACCTGAAACTGTCATTATTAAATTAGGTTCAAAAGGGTGTTTAGTTTACCAAAAGTCCCTAGACTGCTATACAACCTTGCCTTGCTTCGACACTCAAGCCATTGATGTAACAGGTGCTGGTGATGCCTTTGGCGGAGGTTTCACCGCTGGTTTCGCACTGACTAATAATGTCGTTACTTCTGCTATGTATGGCACAGTTTCAGCATCATTTGCTATTGAAGACTTCGGGTCAATACAGTTATCTAGTAAAAATAAGTCAGATGCTGTAGCACGGCTTGATGAATACAAGAAAAAATATATAAATTTATGACCGTTAACTTATTACTAGCATCAAGTAATCGGTACGAAATTTTGTTTTATTCATTAATTATAAGAGGTATAAAATGAGTCAACGTAGAGATATTCAAGTTATGATGGATGAGTTACAGCAGACTTCTGATGTTATTAAAGAGAATCTAACTAGCTTCCTAGATGGACTAAAAGATAACAATGTTATTTTTGATCACAATGTCCAGAAAATATATGCTGTAGGCTGTGGAGATTCATTTTTCGCAGCAATGGCAGTAAAAAATGCTTTTATTAAAACTTCTGGCATTGAGTTTGTCGCCGTTGAGGCAATGGAATTTTGCCGTTATGAGGTTGAGTATATTCCAAAAAGATCTATTGTGATTGTCATCTCTTACTCTGGCTCTGTTGCCAGAACAGCAGAATGTGCAATTGCCGCTCGTCAGCATGGTGCTAAAGTAGTAGCACTAACAGGAAACCCAGAAGGAAAACTGGCGAAATTAGCTGACCATGTTTTACTATATAAAGTGAAATCACTAGGATTTGCCCCAGGCACAATCTCATTTACAGCAGCACTAATGAGTCTGTATTTAATTGCAATAAAATTTGGACAACATGCTTCACGTTCACCGATGATTAAAGCTGAAGATGCACTTATTGCTCTAAATGAAATAGTTCAATTGACAACGGAAACTATTCTTTCTCTGAAAGATGAGGTATATCGTATTGCTGATAGATTCAAAAATCAAAAGCTATTTTATGTTATCGGTGCGGGTCCGAACTTAGGAATAGCACATTTTGGCGCAGCAAAGCTAATTGAAGGAGGTGAGTTGGATGCTATTCCTCAACAATTGGAGGAATGGGCGCACCTGCAATACTTTACTAGTTCTCCTGACAAAGTGACCATAATTATTTGTCCAAAAGGGCGAGCTATTAGTCGTGCTAAAGAATTGATCGCAGAAATGAACTTCATTGATACTCGCACTATTCTTATTACTTCTGGCAAAGAGAACAAACTCAATGCCGAGTATGAATTGTGTATCCCAGGAAATACAGATGAAATATATTCACCTCTTTTAACTAGTGTAGTATTGGGACTTATTTCTTTCTATATTTCCTATGCCAATGGTAAATCATCTTATAACTTCAAAAATAAAGCAGAAGAAGATGAACATTACGCGACTCTACATAACAGTGAGTTTTATCAATGGGAGAAATAAAACATGAGTACATTAGAGTTATTACATAAAGGACAATGCGCTATAGGGGTTATTCATATACCTCCATTTCCAACCAGTTTCCGTAAACCCAGTGGTAGTTTCGAACAATTACTGGATTACTGTGAGCGCTGTGCGAAACGACTTGAAAGTGCTGGTTTTGATGCGTTGCTATTGCAAAATGTAGGGGATGAACCGACACATCTGGCAGCACCACCAGAAACAGTGGCTTATATGACACTTGTCGGCAACAAAGTTAGGCAGGCGGTATCAATCCCGATTGGTATCAGTTTGTTGAACCATGACGGTAAGTCACCACTGGCTATTGCGAAGGCTGTTGGAGCTGATTTCGTTAGGCTGAAAACCTACGTTGGGGTTATGGTTAAAATGACAGGCTTATTAAGTGGTTGTTATTATGAAGCCATTAAATATCGCCGAGAGATTCAGGCAGAAAATATTGCTTTATTCGCAGATATATTTGACCGTGAGGGCCAGCCTTTGGGTGCAATAGATTTGGTTGAAATGGCTCATTTTGCCGAATACAGCTGCATGGCTGATGCACTTATTCTAACTGGACGCAGTAAAGAGGAAACCTGTCAAATGTTGCATGATGTCGCTAAGAAAGTTTCCATACCATTGATTGTGGGGGGAGGGGTGAGCAATGAATCAATTGGTAAATTAAAAGTAATCTCTAAAGGATTTATAGTAGGAGCAGCAGTAAAAGAGCAAGAGGATGATTTTTCAGAGATATCTCTTGAAAAAGCAACTCATCTTGTTGCCTCAATTAAATTATCTTAACTTAATACACAGGAGTGTAATATGAAAAGTAGTTATTTTTGTTACAGCATGGGTTTTTCATTTCTTTATTTTGCTTTCGGCGGTGTATTCCCTTTGATATCAACCTATTTAGAGGGAATAGGGTTTTCTGGAA
>BHER01000121.1 GCA_003864555.1 Erysipelotrichaceae bacterium
ATGGATAAATGAGAAGAGGTAAAAAAATGAAAATAATTAAACCAAGCAAAGAAATGAAAACAGTGGAAACGATATTTGAAATCGCAGCACAAGAAAATAAGAAAGTAACAATTGGAAAAGCAACGGTATTACCAGGGCAAAGATTACCAGAAATTGGAACAACAACACACACAGCTGATGAATATAGCTATATTATAAAAGGCGATATCTATACTGCAAGTGGAGGAAGCAATGGAGTAGTATTAGAAGGCAGTTCAACATTTATTCCGAAAGGTGAAGAACATTGGTGTCGGAATGATGGAACAGAAGCTGTTGAAATAATATGGGTTTTTGTCGAATAAGCTGAGATATGCTTTTCATTTTTGAAAAAGTGCGATATAATACTAACTATACGAAAAAAGACGCAGAAAAGAAGTAGTAAAAGTTATCATTATAATAGAGAGTTATGGCATGGTGGAACATAATATAAGAAAACTTTGAACTTATCTTGGAGTTATCCTAATGAAAATTAGGGCGGATGCAACCCGTTAACATTGCATAAAGGTATTTTAAGAATGTTTAGAATATGAAGAAGGATGGTACCGCGTGATTGAGATAATTAATGCTCCTTCAAGAAGCGTTTTGACGTGTTCTTGAGGGGGTTTTTTTTGAAAAAAGGACTATAAAAAGAGGAGAATGAAGTATGCATTATGATCATAAAACAATTGAGAAAAAATGGCAGAAATACTGGGAAGAGCATAAAACATTTAAAACATATGATGATGAAAGTAAAGAAAAATATTATGTGTTAGACATGTTCCCATATCCATCGGGTGCAGGATTACATGTTGGGCATCCTGAGGGCTACACGGCAACAGATATTATGGCACGTTTCAAAAGAATGCAGGGAAAAAATGTATTACATCCAATTGGATTTGATGCTTTTGGACTTCCAGCTGAGCAATATGCCCTCAATACTGGAAATGATCCAGAGGAGTTTACCAAACTAAATATCGCAAATTTTGTCAGACAAATCCGCGAATTAGGGTTTTCGTATGATTGGGATCGGATGATTACAACAACGGATGCTGATTATTATAAATGGACACAGTGGATTTTTATGCAGCTCTATAATAAGGGGTTAGCAGAATTGAAAGAAGTCCCTGTAAACTGGTGTGAGGCATTAGGAACAGTGCTTGCAAATGAAGAAATTATTGATGGGAAATCAGAGCGGGGCGATCATCCTGTTATCCGTATCCCGATGAAACAATGGGTACTCAAAATTACGCATTATGCAGATCGCTTACTTGAAGATTTAGAAACACTCGACTGGTCTGAACCAATTAAGCAGATGCAAAGAAATTGGATTGGCCGCTCAGAGGGTGCTTTAGTATATTTTGATATGTCAGAATATGATGTAGAGGCAATTGGTGTCTATACAACACGACCAGATACATTATATGGTGCAACATTCCTCGTGCTCTCACCAGAACATCCATATATTGATAAAATTACGAGCACCACACAAAAAACGGCGATTGCAACTTATATAGAAATAGCATCAAAAAAATCAGATATGGACCGCACGGATTTAAGTACAGAAAAAACAGGTGTTTTTACAGGTGCCTATGCAATCCATCCGATAACCAAAAAACAAATCCCAATTTGGATTGCTGACTATGTACTTGCAACATATGGGAGTGGGGCTGTTATGGCTGTACCTGCACATGATGTACGTGATAATGAATTTGCACACATATTTAAGCTCCCAATAATCCAGGTGCTTTCAGGTGATATGCGTGAGGGCGTAATTACTGGTGATGGTCTCCTTATGAATTCAGGATTTCTAGATGGCATGTCAAAAGCGGAAGCAATAGTTGCGATGATTGCTCATTTGGAGCAATATGGTTTAGGAAAAGCGGAAGTGAACTATAAGTTGCGTGACTGGTTATTTAGCCGCCAACGCTATTGGGGAGAGCCATTTCCAGTTATCTTTTTTGAAGATGGAACAGTGATGTTAGAAAAAGAAGAAAATTTACCAGTACTCTTGCCTAAAATGGATAATATTCATCCATCAGGAACAATGGATTCCCCCCTTGCGAATGCAGTAGATTGGCTAGAAGTTGATGGTGCAGATTATGGTAAACCTGGTATAAAAGGTCGACGCGAAACAAATACAATGCCACAGTGGGCTGGGAGTTGTTGGTATTATCTTAGATATATTGATCCCGTTAATGCTGAGGCATTTGCAGATCCTAGCAAGCTTAAGTATTGGCTGCCAGTTGATTTATATGTTGGTGGAGCAGAGCATGCGGTACTCCACTTACTCTATGCACGGTTTTGGCATAAAGTATTATATGATTTAGGGATTGTACCAACAAAAGAACCTTTCCAAAAACTTGTAAATCAAGGGATGATTCTTGGAACTGACAATCGCAAGATGTCAAAATCATGGGGGAATGTTATTAACCCTGATGATATCGTCTTTGCACATGGTGCAGACACATTACGTGTGTATGAGATGTTCATGGGCCCTCTTGAAGCAGAAAAACCGTGGAGTGAAGATGGAGTTGAAGGCGCACGCCGCTTTTTAGATCGTGTTTACCGCCTCTTTGACGGTATTATTGAGATAGTTGAGACAAATACACCAGCACTTGATTTAATTTACCACCAAACCGTAAAAAAAGTGACTGAAGATTTTGAAGCTATGGCATTTAATACGGCAATCTCACAAATGATGGTCTTTGTAAATGAATGTTATAAGCAAAAACAAATAAGCTATCAATATGCGAGTGGCTTTATCCAATTATTACAGCCAATTGCCCCCCATATCATGTCAGAAATTTGGATCAAAATAGGCCATAAAGAAGATATTACCTATAAAACTTGGCCAATATATGATGAGCAAAAAACAATTTCTGATATGATTGAAGGAGTCGTCCAAATTAATGGGAAAATCCGTGCTAAATTTCCAATTTCAATAACAATTTCAGCAGAAAAATTAGAAGAGATGGCACTTGAAGCAGTAAGTTTACAATTGGTAGATAAGCAGATTGTAAAAGTAATTGTCATCAGAAATAAACTTGTGAATATTGTTAT
>BHER01000122.1 GCA_003864555.1 Erysipelotrichaceae bacterium
GTGTAAGAATGAGGCTAGATACTAAAAAACAATTGCTATATCAGCATATTGTTCCTTCCGCTTTTATTGCCTTTTAGATGTAAGAAAACAGGCAAATGCACTCAGCATAGTAAGTTCAAAAAAAAGTGCTCCGCCTAACGCTTATTTAGGATGAATTGTTATCTCTACTTTTCTCTTATTCCATATTATACTATACTTCTAATTATATAGGAACAAACTTTTTCACATTTCCTCATGTTGATAAAAAGATAATTTAAAAGCATGTTATTTAACTCAATTTTAGCGAAAATTTTCATTCAATTCTTCTTTTTTTTGATATACTTAAAGAAGTGTATTATCGTTACACATAAAAATTTGTTTCATGCGAAATCTTACTTTTAATAAGAAGCTATTCGATACATGGACTTTTTTTCAGTCACTTCAAGTATACGGCACCTTTTAGCACAAAGGGCCCAAATCAAAGGAGTTTTTAATAATGAATTCGGTTACTACACAACGTGAGAAAACGCGGAAAATTGTCCTGATTGGGATTCTTGGGGGGCTCACTGTTTTTTTGACTTTTACCCCTTTTGGATTTATCCCCATTGGTCCAATAACTTTAACTACCATGCATATTCCAGTTATTTTAGCAGCATGTATTGGTGGGCCACTCGTTGGTGGTATTGTTGGTTTAATGTTTGGGCTTGCAAGCATGGTTAATGCCATTTTGAAGCCCTCCATTTTGAGTCCTGCTTTTCTTAATCCCTTTATTTCTGTTATACCTCGGATAATTTTTGGTGTTGCAACCGGATATATTCATTTAGGTCTTACAAAAATCAGCAAAACATCTGCTATTTATTATACGAGTATTCTTGTAACACTCTTGCATTCATTGCTGATTTTATCTTTACTTTTCTTTTTTTATCAATCGCTCTTCGGCGCAAACACACAGGCTGCTTTTTTATTGATTCTGACTATTTTTTTTACAAATACTCTCCCTGAAATATTTACAGCAGCACTTATTGTCAGCCCGATTTACTTTGGTCTTACACATTCAAAAAAATAAAAAGAGGTGTATTTTATGTTATTACTATTTGATATTGGAAATACTAATATTGTTGTTGGAGTTCACAATGAACAAAAAATTATTGAAACTTGGCGAATACTTACGGATACACGTAAGACTGCTGATGAGTACACGATGCTTATTAAAAATTTTCTCGAGGATATCAATTTATCTTTTGCACATATTACTGGTGTTATTGTCTCATCTGTTGTTCCTGAAATGCAGAAAATTATCGAACTAATCTGCGATCAGCGCATCAAAATCACCCCGCTTTTTGTTGGTCCTGGCATTAAAACTGGGATTAATATTCGTGTTGATGAACCTAAACATGCCGGGGCTGATTTAATTGTTGGTGCAGTGGCAGTTTTCCACAAATATCAAGGTCCTGCTATTATTGTAGATTTTGGTACTGCAACAACAATAACTGTTGTTACAGCAGATGGCGACTTTATTGGTGGTGCAATTGTGCCGGGTATAGAACTTGCAAGCGATGCCCTTTTTGATCGTGCAGCAAAATTACCAAAATTTAGTCTCGATGCCCCCCCATCTATTATCGGTCGTTCAACACAGCATGCTGTCCAATCTGGATTAATTTTTGGATATGCAAGCCTAGTTGATGGTATGATTGAAAGAATGCGCCTCGAGCTTAATGCTCCAAATTGCCAAGTGATTACAACTGGTGGCCAAGCTACAATAATTGCAAAACATAGTAACCATATAACAATTGTTGATTCGTTATTGCTCTTAGATGGTCTTAAAATTTTGTATGATTTAAATAAATGATTTTATAGAAATAAAGGAGGTATAGCTATGGCCAAAATTACTCTTGGTGTTACTGGTTCTATTGCCGTAACGAAAATTGCCCACTTGATAAAATGCCTTCAAGATTTGAACCATGAAATATACGTTATTATGACAAAAAATGCGATGGTTTTTGATGAAAATGCTGCAATAGCTACTCTTGTTGGTAGTGATCATTTTTATACGTATGAGATAACGATGGAAAAAAATGCCGTTATCACGCATATTGCACTTGCACAAGAAGTTGATCTGTTAGCAATTATTCCAGCAACTTATAATAGCATTAATAAATTTGCACTTGGAATTGCTGATGATTTACTTGGCTCAGTTTTTGCAGCAGCAGATGTCCCAATTCTCATAGCCCCCGCTATGAATACGCATATGTATAATAAGCCTATAGTTCGACTGCATCTTGCGCAACTTCGATCTGCTGGTGTACATATTATTGAACCTGAATACGGTCTTTTAGCATGTGGGGTAACTGGTATTGGAAGGCTTGCAAACAATGATGTACTCATCCAAAAAATTTTAGAGCTCTTACCTACAAAAAAACAGCTCCTGGGGAAAAAAGTTGTCATCAGTGCAGGACCAACACGTGTATATATTGATCCCATTCGCTATATTACGAATACATCTACAGGAAAAATGGGCATTGCCCTTGCAGAGGCAGCTCTTAGCGCTGGTGCAGATGTCTGCTTGGTACTAGGACCAACTACTCAAACTGTTTCCTCAAAAATTAGGGTAATTGCTGTTGAAACCCCTGAGCAAATGGCAACAGCACTTTTTAATGAATACATAGCGTGTGATTATCTTTTCATGGCTGCCGCCGTCTCTGATTATCGTCCACTGCACTTCTCCCCCACAAAAATTAAGAAGCAGGCTGATATCTTCGACCTCAAACTTACTGCTTCCCAAGATATCTTATTAGAATTAGGCAAAAGAAAAAAAGGGCAATGCCTGGTTGGCTTTGCAGCTGAGGATAGCGATCATCTTAAAAATGCAACACGTAAACTTATATCTAAAAATCTTGATTTCATTCTTATAAATGATCTTGAAAACTTTAAAAAAGATACGAATACCTTAACACTTCTTGATGTAAATGGGAATTCTCAAGAATTCCCTCAATTACAAAAAATGCTAGTAGCACCTCTGATACTAAATCATATTATAAAAAAAAGAGTAGGTAAATAATACAATTGTATTATTTAC
>BHER01000123.1 GCA_003864555.1 Erysipelotrichaceae bacterium
GTGTATGATTGATCACAGGCTGCAACTACTTCTGGTGTACCAGTAACAAGGATTTCTCCACCACCATCTCCACCTTCAGGTCCTATATCAATGATATAGTCAGCAACTTTGATGACATCAAGATTATGTTCAATTACTAGAACTGTATTCCCATTATCGACTAATGTTTGTAGTACGGAAATGAGCTGTTTAACATCATCAATATGTAACCCTGTTGTCGGTTCGTCTAATATATACAATGTTTTTCCTGTTGATATTTTATATAACTCACTTGATAGTTTGACACGCTGTGCCTCACCACCTGATAGTGTTGTTGCCATTTGTCCAAGTTTTATATATCCCAATCCAACTCGTAAAATTGTTTCTAATCTATTTGATATTTTAGGAATATTGCCAAAAAATGCGCAGGCTTCTTCAACTGTCATTTCTAATACATCATAGATATTTTTTCCCTTATAGTTAATATCCAAGGTCTCACGATTATAGCGTTTCCCTTTACATATTTCACATGGGACATAGACATCTGGCAAAAAATGCATTTCAATTTTGGTAATGCCATCCCCTTTACAAGCCTCGCATCTACCACCTTTGACATTAAATGAGAACCGTCCTTTCTGGTACCCACGCATTTTTGATTCTGTTGTTTGCGTAAATAAGTCACGGATATCATCAAATACACCCGTATACGTTGCAGGGTTGGAGCGGGGAGTCCTCCCAATCGCACTTTGATCAATATTAATGACCTTATCAATATGTTCAATCCCTTTTATTTTTTGGTGTTTTCCAATCGTATCTTTTGATTTATAAAAATGTACACGCAATGCTGAATACAAGACATCATGTACAAGTGTTGATTTCCCTGATCCTGAAACACCCGTCACACATATGAGGGTTCCAAGTGGAAAATCCACAGTCACATTTTGTAAATTATTTTCGGCCGCTTTGACAATTGTCAATTTTTTGCCATTACCTTTGCGTCGGATTTTGGGAACATCAATTTTTTTAACTCCTAAAAGATATTGACCCGTTAGCGAATTAGGATTTGCCATCACACTTTCGGGTGTCCCCTGAGCAATGACCTCACCACCATGTAATCCTGCTCTAGGACCGATATCAATAAGATAATCTGCTGCACGCATTGTTTCTTCATCATGCTCAACAACTAAAACTGAATTCCCTAAATCACGCATTCCTTTCAGTGTTTCAATCAGTTTTTCATTATCTCTTTGATGTAAACCAACAGATGGCTCATCTAGAACATATGTTACACCCGTTAAACGTGACCCAATTTGTGTTGCTAGCCTAATTCTTTGTGATTCTCCTCCTGATAATGTCCCTGCCATCCGATTCAAGTTGAGATATCCTATTCCAACATTACTTAAAAATCTGAGTCGATCATTAATTTCTTTGAGGACTAGTTTAGCAATTTTTGCTTCGCGTTCATTCAATTCTAAGTTCAACATGAAATCCCATGCATCTCGGACATTCATATCTGTAATATCAGCAATATTCTTTCCAGCAATTTCAACGCATAAAGCTTGCTTAGATAGCCTACGTCCAAGACATGCAGGGCATACTTGCTCACTCATAAGTTTATGTAAAAGCGTTCTAATATACTCACTACTCGTATCTTTATATCGACGCTCGAGATTTACTATTATACCTTCAAAATAATCGTTTTTTTGATGCGACATCCCATTTTCATTATTAAAGATGAAATCAATTTTATCTTTTGACCCGTATAATGCAACTTCAATTGCTTTTTTAGGTAATTTTTCAATTGCCATTTCTATCTCATACCCATAATAGGCGAATGTCTGTTCGAGCATTGAAAAAAGATTTGACTCGGGTGAAAAACCTGTTCCATAGCCACCAAGTCCTCTAAAATTATTAGCAAGATTTTCATTTTTTTTCGATAACAAGATATTGCGATCGATTTCAAGTTTTGTTCCTAAACCGGTACATTCAGGGCATGCTCCAAATGGTGAATTAAAAGAAAACAGGCGGGGTTCCAATTCAGGAACAAAAAAATCACAATGGGGACAAGAGAAATGTTCACTCATAACGAGTTCTTCTTCACCCATAATCGCAATAATTTTACCTTCTCCATACTTTAAGCCAGTCTCTATTGATTCAGCAAGTCGTGATTCAACTCCTAGTTTTACGATGATACGATCAATAACAACTTCTATTGAATGTCTTTTGTTTTTATCGAGAGTTGGTAGCTCATCAATAGTATATTGCACTGCATTGACGCGGACACGGACAAAGCCATCTTTATTCAAGCGTTCAAATACTTTAGCATGTGTCCCTTTTTGTCCAATAACAATCGGAGCTATAATCTGAATTTTTGTCCCTTCTTCGCAATCTAACACACGATCCACCATTTCTTGCACTGTTTGAGATGCAATAGGAATGTGGTGATTAGGACAAAATGGTGTCCCAATACGTGCAAAAAGTAGGCGACAATAATCATATATTTCGGTCATTGTCCCAACTGTCGAGCGGGGGTTTCTGCTGGTTGTTTTCTGATCAATTGAAATTGATGGTGATAATCCCTCAATTGCATCGACATCAGGTTTTTCCATATTCCCTAAAAACTGGCGCGCATATGCTGAAAGTGATTCAACATAACGCCGTTGCCCCTCGGCATAAATTGTGTTGAATGCGAGTGATGTTTTTCCTGATCCTGAGACTCCTGTTAAAACAACAAGTTTATTTTTTGGTATATCAATATCGATATTTTTAAGATTATTTTCGCGGGCACCCCGTATACTAATTACATTTTTCATTATTTTACACCTCTTATTTTTTGTTATTATCAATTAATTCTTGTAGTTCTTCTACCG
>BHER01000124.1 GCA_003864555.1 Erysipelotrichaceae bacterium
GCTATGGAATAATTGGCGCAAATGGAGCAGGGAAATCGACTTTCTTGAAAATCTTATCGGGAGATATTGATTCAACATCAGGGACAATTTCACTTGATCCTGGTAAACGACTCACATTTTTAAAGCAAGACCAACATGCTTATGATGACTATACAGTACTTGAAACTGTCATCATGGGTTATGCGCAATTATTTGATATAATGAAGAAAAAAGAAGAAGTATATAGTCGTGAAAACTTTTCAGAAGATGATGGGATGGAAGCTGCAGAATTAGAAGAACAGTTTGCGGAACTTGATGGTTGGAGTGCGGATTCAGATGCAGCAATTCTCCTTGAAGGTCTTGGAATTCCAACAGATTCACATGACACGAAAATGGAAGCAATGCTTGCATCATCGAAAGTAAAAGTACTCTTGGCACAAGCATTATTTGGTAATCCTGATGTCTTACTTTTGGATGAGCCCACAAATAATCTCGACTTGCGTGCAATCCGCTGGTTAGAGAACTTTTTATTGAATTTCGATAATACTGTTATCGTTGTTTCCCATTACCGCCATTTTTTAAACAAAGTCTGTACACATATTGTTGATATTGATTATATGGCAGCTAATCTTTATGTAGGAAACTATGATTTCTGGTGTCAATCAAGTCAACTTGCACAATCAATGCTCTCTGATTCAAATAAGAAAAAAGAAGAGAAAATGAAAGAATTACAAGATTTTATTGCGCGCTTTAGTGCGAATGCCTCAAAATCAAAACAGGCAACATCACGTAAAAAAATGCTTGAAAAAATTACGCTTGATGATATTAGACCATCATCACGTCGCTATCCTTATATTAATTTTCAAATGGAACGCGAAATTGGAAAAGAAGTGTTGAAACTAGAAAATATAAACTATAGTATTGGTGGAGTACAAGTGCTAAAAGATATTTCTTTAGAAATTTTCAAAGAAGATCTTGTTGCGTTTGTAAGTGATAATGATATTTCCTTAACAACATTATTTAAAATAATGGCAGGAGAATTAGAACCCGATTCAGGAACTATTACATGGGGAATGACAACGAAATTTGGATATATGCCAAAAGATAGTACGGATTATTTCAAAGAATCAAGACTAAACTTAGTAGAGTGGCTTATGCAATACTCACCAAATGACCAGTCGGAAGCATTTTTACGCTCATTTCTTGGGAGAATGCTTTTCTCAGGTGATGAAGTATTGAAAAAAGTATCAGTCCTATCAGGTGGAGAAAAAATGCGTTGTATGTTTTCAAAAATGATGCTTCAAACAGGAAATGTACTCCTGCTAGATGACCCAACCAATCACTTGGACTTAGAGTCAATTACAGCATTAAATAATGGGCTTACGGAATTCAAAGGTTCAATTATGTTTACATCACATGATATCCAGTTTATCGAAACACTTGCTACAAGAATTATTGAGATAAAATTAGATGGAACAATCCAAAATTATGATATGCCATATTCTGAATACCTTATTGCAGCAGGAATAGAGTAATAGCAATTATACTAAAGGGGTGAAAAAATGGAGCTAGATATTTGTGATACACGAATTCACTATGAAGTTAGTGGAAGTGGACAAGATATTGTCCTTTTACATGGCTGGGGACAAAATATTGAAATGATGGAGCCTCTCGCTATATTTTTAGCACAATGGTTTCGTGTATGGAGTATTGATTTACCAGGAGGTGCCGGTAAATCTGCTCCCCCACCTCAGGTGTGGGATACATATGAGTATACTGAAATGTTACATGCATTTATCGAACACCATAAAATTGAGAATCCAAGTTTGATTGGCCACTCTTTTGGTGGGCGAATGTCAATTATTTATGCGGCAACATATAAAACCAATAAAATTGTCCTTTTAGATGCAGCAGGGATCAAACCGAAAAGAGGACTTGATTATTACGCTAAAGTATATAGCTATAAAATTGCCAAAAAAGTACAGAATACTAAATTTTTTTCAGCGAAAATTGCCAAAAAAGTTAATAAAGCCGGGAGTGCTGATTATCAAAATGCTACCCCACTTATGAAACAGGTCATGACAAAAGTTGTGAACCAAGATTTACGTTTGCTCCTACCTGAAATTGATGTGCCAACATTGATTATTTGGGGGGAATTAGATGAGGCAACACCACTAAGTGATGCCAAAATCATGGAGCAAAAAATACCGAATGCAGGTCTTGTCATCTTAAAAGGTGCAGGACATTATGCGTATTTAGAATGCTTACCACAAGTTAAAAGAGTACTGGCAAGCTTCTTTTCGCGTGAAATTGAAAATAATTAGTATCTAACCATATTTTGAAAAGAGGGAAATACCATGGAAATAGTATCAATTGGATTATTGGTGGTAACGATAATCATCTTTATTGCGCATGGATTATTACGCTATTTGGATAGTCTGCACATGTTCCAACAGAATGTGTATGATACGAATAGATATTTTGGTTGGCTTGTCAATCATACAGAAAAAAGCTTGCCATTTTTAGATATTTTACCATTATTTATTTGGTTAATCGTTTATTTTTATCCAAGTATTAACACAGTCATTAGTTTACTTGTCATCACAGCCTTATTTTATTCTTTACAATCATTTTTATTATTTCAAAAAAAACGTGGATATGTAAAATTGCCACTTGTTATGACACCAAGAGTGTGGCGTATGGTTTTGACTAGTAGTTTAATCCTTATAATCATTAGTG
>BHER01000125.1 GCA_003864555.1 Erysipelotrichaceae bacterium
ATTTATTCTATTAGAGTCCATTTATATGATAGTGGGTATTCTACCTTTTGATTTGAGCAGGCTATTGTATGTTATGTTATATGCCTGTGCATTTGGACTTATAACAAATCTCTTTACAAAGACAGGTATGAGGCAAGCATGCTTCCTCATACTCGGACTCTTCGCGACGCTTGTATATTTTGTGCAAATGGTTTACTATAGTGCATTTAATCATTTTGCGATGGTTGACCGCTTGATGCGGACAAAAGAATTGGTAGGTGTAAAGGACATGCTTGGAAGCTTCTTTAGACCAAGTTTATATCTTTTCATCATTCCGATTGTATATATAATCGTGATTGCGGTACTGATTAAAAGGAGAAAGCAAGAAAATGGAGTTAGGTTCAAAGAGCAAGTGATCCTATTCTTATTGATTCTTACAGCTTTTGCGATGGTCAATACTTACTATCTCTTCATACTAAAAGATGCAAACAAACAGGAACTACAAAATTCAACGGCATATGCAAGTAACTACGGTATACTTGATTTACTCGCAAAAGATATTTCGAGGCATATCCTCTTTCAAAATTCGAGGACAGGTGTGGATGATCTGGACCTTATACTTGAATTTGCTATCAAAGAGGATACGAATTTGATGACAGATATATATATAGACAAAAATATTGTATTTATTACGGCAGAGAGTCTAGGGACATATGGAATTTCAGAAGCCATTACACCAACGCTTTATCGACTTCAACAAGAAGGCTTGAATTTTTCTGAGTATTATGCGAGTACTGCTAACACACTCAAAAGTGAATATGCAACACTCACGTCCTTTCCACTCTCGGCAACACGGGAAGAAGAAGATTTCAGTTCAAATGGGACAATGCCCACATTATTCAGAAATAAAGGATACAAAAGCCTAGCTTTCCACAACTATTACTCAGCTTTCTACGATCGCTCAATACAACATATAAATCTGGGGTTTGAGACCTTTTACGGATCAGATGAGTTAGGGATTGATTTGGAAGGATCGGGTGGTCAAGGGGAGAATCTCGTCATATCTGCGGATGATTCAGAATTGTTTGAAAAAACATTCCCTCTGTATGCTTCATACGACAAGTTTTTTGCTTATCATATGACAGTGAGTGGACACGGACCTTATGATCTGGAGAGGCGCCCAAATCTTCGTGAAGATTATGAGATGCTTGCTAAAAAACTTCCAAACGCATCATCGGAAGTTCTGACATACCACGCCACAAATCAGGAGTTGGAAAAAGGTGTGAATATTTTACTTGCAGATTTGGAAGCAAATAATCTATTAGATGATACTGTTATCGTTTTACTAGGAGATCATTACCCTTATGGTCTTTCTGAGGAATCTCTCTTGGAATTAACGGGGAATATTGATGGTAAATTTGATTTAGAGCAGTATAAAGTACCATTTTTCATTTGGGATGCATCGATGCCAACTAAAGATATTTCAACAGTGATGAGCAATGTAGATGTTTTACCAACCCTATCAAATATGTTTGATTTGGATGTCAAATATGGTTTTGGGCAAGATGTTTTTTCAGTATATGCTGATGAAATTATTGTTGAATGGCAAAATACTGCTAATTTTAGTTTTATGATTGAAGAAGGTGGCTATGATTTTTCGAAGAAAAAAAACTTTGGGAATCTCACACAGGAAAAAATAGAGCAAGAAGCGGAGCGTTCTTATAGGAGAGCACGCTGGAATGATGAACCATTTGTCTTAAATGGATTTGTTTAGTTTGAATAGGTGCTTGAAAGAGCCCTTTTTTTTGCTAATAAATTGACAATCATCTTTGAAACTGCTATCATTTTCTTAAGAAGAAAAAGGAGATGAGCTAATATGGCAACAAAAGTTATAATCAATGCAGATGATTTTGGATATAGCCGCGCAGTAAATTTTGGAATAATCGACTCACATCTAAATGGTGTATTGACATCCGCAACCTTGATGGCAAATATGCCAGGATTTGAGCATGCAGTTGAACTTGCAAAAGCTAACCCTAAATTTGGTGTTGGGGTGCATATGGTGTTAACATGTGAAAGACCACTACTAGATACCCATACACAGATAGTCGATGAAACGGGTGCATTTTGCCGACAACCAAAATACCGTGATGGTAGTATAAGTATGAGTGATAAACTACTTCAAGAAATTGAATTGGAGTGGACTGCACAAATTGAAAAAGTATTAGCAGCAGGTATTATGCCAACACATCTAGATAGCCACCACCATATGCATCTCCAGTTTGCAGAAACAACAGAGATAGCTGTAAAGCTTTCACGGAAATATAAACTCCCTCTCCGCGTGTTTTTAAGAGAAGTTCCTGCGGATATCATAAAGGTAGAAACATTTGAAGAAAAGTTTGATAATATTGGGGAAGAAGCAATGTCAGCCGAGGAAGTTTTGGTATATTATAGCAATGTTCTTGAAAAAATTAAGACAACAGGAAGTATCGAAATTATGACACATCCAGCATACTTGGATGAACAAGTTGTTAAAGGATCTAGTTTAAATTTGGCGCGAATTTATGAAGTAAGTGCCCTCTGCACATCTTCTTTTTCAGAAGCTATCAAAAATGATCCGAGCATCATTCTTTCAACCTATAGAGATTTATAGAAATATCTTAAGATAAAAGGCATACTCAAAACGATCCTTGATGGGGAGGGTA
>BHER01000126.1 GCA_003864555.1 Erysipelotrichaceae bacterium
CTGTAAAAGTGGGAGCTTTCATAAAAGAAAGGAATGGATAATTATAATGTTATATGGAATTATTGAAGCTGGAGGAACTAAATTTATTTGTGGGGTAGCGGATGAAAATCAAATAATAGAACGTATTTCAATTGAGACGACGACACCTCAAAAAACAATGCCAGATGTCATCGCTTTTTTTAAAAAATTTGATATCGTAAGTCTTGCAATTGGTTGTTTTGGACCAATTGATATTAGAAAAAACTCGCCAACATATGGCTATATTTTACAAACACCCAAAATTGCGTGGCAGCAATATAATTTTCTTGGAGAAATGCAGACACATTTTGATATTCCAATGTTTTGGGAAACGGATGTTAATGTGGCAGCATTTGGAGAATTTGTGCTTGGCGCTGCAAAAGATGCTAAAAGTTGTCTTTATTTGACAATTGGAACAGGAGTTGGTGGTGGATATTGTGCAAATGGAGCATTTTTACCAACACTTTTGCACCCTGAGATGGGGCATATTCACCTTAAAAGACTAGATGGTGATAGTTTTGAGGGAAGTTGTCCATTCCATGATGACTGTGTTGAAGGACTCGTCTCAGGACCAGCAATTGAGAAAAGAGCAGGAAAAAAAGCTGAAGAAATTCCAGAAGATGATATCATTTGGGAGATGGTTGCACGATATATTGCACAAGCACTCCAAACGTACACAATGGTTGTCTCTCCTGAAAAAATTATTTTAGGTGGCGGTGTGATGAAACGCGAACATTTGTATCCGCTTGTGCGGAAATATTTTTTGGAATACATCAATGGATATATTGATTTCGAAGCATTAGGGGTTACAATGGATACGTATATTATCGCACCACAGATGCCCGATTACTCGGCAACATATGGTTGTGTAGAACTAGCAAAAAGACTCGTAAAATAGAGAAAAAGGGTGGAGGAAATGAAGTTAATTGCAAATCAAATAGTATTCCACTATGTAAAGCAAGGAGCAGGACCAAGTCTTATTTTATTACATGGTAGTGGAGAAAATTTAGAACTCTTCCAAAATCAGATGGCATTATTTGCTAGAAGTTTTACAGTGTATGCCTTTGATAGTCGGAACCATGGCAAAACGGAGAAAACGGATGATTATACATATGAGACGCATGCTAGCGATTTAGCCGCATGGATTAGCGAATTAAAACTTGAACATCCGTTAATTCTTGGATTTAGTGATGGTGCAATTAGTGCAATGATGCTTGCAATTAGCCAACCAACCCTTTTTAAAAAAATGGTACTTATGGGCGGGAATTTAGGTATTTCCGATTGGAAAGAAGAGATGCTTGCACTTGTTAAGGTTGAATATAGTGAAAATGGGGATAGGCTTTTAAAGATGATGTTAGAACAACAAACAATAGATGCGAAAAATTTTGCGACAATTTCTGCAAAAGTCCTGATTGTATCAGGTGAATTTGATTTATTTGTGCCATATATGTACGAGCGGATGCTTAGCAATTTTAAAGATGCAAGTCATCTTATCGTTCAGGGATGCAACCATAGTAGCTATTTTGATAAAGGGGAAGAATTTTTTGGCGAAATAGTCGACTTTCTTGAGGATTAATATGCCAGCTTTCCCCTGATAATATACCATCGCTAGATAGATTGGATTTTTCTTTTAAAAAAAGTATTTGATTCCCTCACAACGCTAGAAAGAGAATTGAATGATTATGTGAAACGAGAAACTTTGTGAAGAACTTGGTATAGGTAATAATTGACCTGATATGACTAATTTTGTAACACGAACTTATCTCCCTCAAGAGTTAAATCTTTAATACCTTAAAAAATCAATGCAATTGTACCAACCACAATCATAATCAAACCAATGAGCGCTTTTTTGCTTAGTTTTTCGTTTAGAAAAATATATGCAAATAAGACTGTAACCAAAATGCTCAGTTTGTCAATTGGCACAACCACGCTTGCCCTTCCCTCTTGCAAAGCCCTGTAATAGAAAAGCCATGAAAGTCCAGTTGTAAGCCCTGAAATGCCAATAAATATTAGGCTTTTTTTGTCAATTTTTTTAATTTCTTTTTGTTTATTAAGTCCAAAAACAATTGCCCAAGCCATTATTAAAACAACAATAGTTCGAATTGCTGTGCCTAAGTTTGATTCAACATTTTCAATTCCAATTTTTCCAAGTATTGATGTTAAACTTGCAAACAATGCAGAAAACAAAGCATAAATAAGCCATAAGCTATTTTTTTCTTTTATTGTTTCAGTGCTATTATTTGTTTTTTGAATTATTGCAAATGTTCCAATCCCAATAAAAACCAATCCAATTATCATATTATTTTTAATTGGTTCACCCAAAAATATAAACGCTAAAACCATTGTCAAAATTGTGCTAGACTTATCAATTGGGACAACCTTATTCACATTGCCAAGTTGCAAAGCCTTAAAGTAACATATCCATGAAGCACCCGTTGTTAATCCCGATAATATTAAAAACAAGAAACTTTTGCTGGTGATTGAGTAAATTGTATTTTGCGAACCAACAACGAAAACCATTAACCACGAAAATATAAGTATAATAACACTTCTCAGTGCTGTAGCCACATGAGAATCTGTATTTTTTACTCCTATTTTTGCAAGAATTGAAGTTATCCCCGCAAACAATGCTGATATAAAAGCATAAATTATCCACATATATTA
>BHER01000127.1 GCA_003864555.1 Erysipelotrichaceae bacterium
ATTTTTGGAATTGAGAAGTTTCTGGAGAATGAATATGACTTAATACTCTCAGATTTACAGATGGAGGCAATGAATGGTGTCCGTTTTATTTCTTATGTCAGAAAGATAGATCCTAAAATTAAAACAATTATTTTAACAGGAGAACCAACAGCAGAAACGGAAATGGAGTCAATCACACTTTCAGTCGACAAATATTTACGCAAAGATATGCGTTTAGATGTACTATTAAAATATATTGAAGTGGTATTAGAACTGCCTTTTAAAAAACATGAAAAAATCACAATACTAGAATCGCCAGTAGATAAATTGGTGGTAAATATTGAGAAACTTCAAGTTATCAAAAATGGCGAAATGATCAAATTGACGAATAAAGAGTTTAGATTATTACAAGAATTATTAGAAAATAAAGGTTATCCATTGAGCAGAGAACATTTTATTGAAAAGATTTGGGAACCACAGCATGAAGTTGTTGACCTGCGTGTTGTTGATTCACATATGAAATCATTGCGTAAAAAGCTGAGGGTTATTTCAATTACAGCAGTTCGTGGGTATGGGTATAAGTGGAATGAATAAGAAAAAAAGATGGTCAATCACACTTCGGATTATGGAAATAACATACCTCCTGATAGGGGGGCTTTTCCTGTTTCAACTATCAAATATTCCAACAATATATGGGAAGATGGAGCAGCAATTACTATATGATGTCAAAGTTTCGATAAATACCATACTTGTGGAAACAACAGAACATGATCAAATCAAAAATAAATTAGAAGAGTTGACTAAAACCCATGCCTTAGAACTAATTGTAAGTGACGATGCTGGGATGATATATACGACATTTGATCAAGTAGATATAAATAGCATCCGTCATATTTTTAATAATGATGCAGTCCTTGCAAAATCACAAGGGTATTTAGATACAACCCATGGACGCTATACTGTGATGTATGTAGTTTATCATATAACAATGGTTGAGTATATTGAACAACAATTTACAAATTTCATCCTACTTATTGCCATGCTAGTCATCCTGCTAGCGGGTATGATATTTGTGATTTACATTCAACTTATTAGACCATTGTATTCACTCAAAAAAGGACTTGAGCAATTGAATGCTTATGAGTTTGGGGTTTTAATTTCAGAAGTAGATGTGATAACAGCAGATTTTAATCGTTTTTCGCAAAGAATGCACGTAAAAATAACTGATGTTTCACGCAAGTATACTGAACTTGAACTTGCATTAGAATTTGAACGTGAACGCCTAAGTATTATGATGGCAATCGCCCGTGGCTTTGTCCATAATTTGAAAACACCAATCCATCAGACGCTGCTTGAAAATGAGTTTGTCGTAAGTCAACTAGAAAAACCAGCAAAAGAACTTATATTGCTAGCAGATTTTAATATGAAACGCTCTGAAAAAGTTCTATTAGAAATTAATGAAATCTTAGCGCTAATGGATGATGATCAAGGTGAAATTAAAAATAAAATAGAAATATTTGAATTTATTACAACTTTAGAAAAAACATGGGGAATTTTCAAATTTTATGTCATCAATAATGAACTAAGCTATTTTGCTAATATCCCTGAGAAACTTGTAGTTAACATGAATAAAGTAAGTGCAAAAATTATTTTGCATAATTTATTTTCGAATGCAACAAAGTATGCAACGAGAGGGACAGAAATAACCATCGAAATTGATGATACAGCAGCAGATTTTTTTAGTATTTATTGTACGAATGAGACAACTGAAGCTAATATCAACAAAATGAAAAAAAGGGGTGAACTCTTTTTTAGTGATGAGGATATGTCCGATGGTGGGAATGGGCTCTATCTACTTAAAGAGCTGACTGAATTTATTGGGGGAAGTTATGAATTTAGTGTAGATGAACTAAGTGTAACAATTAAAGTCTGCTTACCTTTTTCGTATGAAAGAAGGGAAGCGTAATGTTGAAAATTTTTTGTTACTTCATTATAGTGCTATCGGCATTTTGCATACCACTCCAAGCCCAAAGCAATCTTGAGTATGAGAATGCTGGGAGTTATCCTGTAACCTTTTCAATTTGGGATGAAGAGCTTGGTGAAGAAGTAGAAAAAACTATTTTCGTTACGATTATTAGACCCAAAACAGTCATAAATGAGCAAACGGGCGAAGCTATCGATGCCAAAGATATTCTTATTGGCCATAATACTGCAAAAAACCTGAGTTCTGAAGATCTCATTGCCCATGCTCAAGCACATGCGTGGGATTTGCGAGATGGGAGTCCAGTTGCTGTGGTTGCTGCTCAAGTAGAAATAATTGATCGAGAAAATGGCTTTTACCGTGTGATATTTTCTACAGAAAAAGGAACTGCAACACAAATTAATATGATTGAAACAAAAGCGCCCCTCACACCACAAAATGAAGAGTATATAAATATTCTAGATGTGCATAGCACAGTCAATTTCTGGAGTTGGAGCATCGGAGCACTTTTTGTTATTTTATCAATAAGCCTAGGGATATTGTATCTAGGAATAAAACTGGAGGTTCGCTCAATAACAAAATTACTATATCGCCACCAAAAATAAACGTAAAAGCATCTCCATACTACACAATAAAAACACTAATTACACAAAAAGAGATTTGAATAAAAAGATGGTGGGAAAT
>BHER01000128.1 GCA_003864555.1 Erysipelotrichaceae bacterium
GTGTAAATATGAAGTGTCCAAATAAAACGTTTTCTGAAACTTTCAGTTGTATCAATTCGTATGCAAAAAAGACGATTCGGCTTGAAGAAAATATTCTTGCATTATCAATGGAAATGAGCTCTGTTTCAGCAGCCAACTATTTGAATAAGCAGAATATTAATGTAAGTAAAAGCTCTATTTGTAGACGAATAAACAAGAAAAAATTTTATTAACAAGCACGATGTTACTGCTGTTTGTATTGATGATTTCGCTATCAAAAAGAGACTCTCTTATGGCACAATTATGGTGGACATATTTAGCCATAAAATTATTGACTTGATTCCTTCTAGAAAAGTAGCGGATGTTGAAACTTGGCTAGGCACCTTCCCAAATTTAGCGCTAGTTTCTCGAGATGGAGCAATTATATATAAAACAGCTATTTCAAATGCTCATGAACAGGCGATTCAAATATCAGACAGATTTCATTTGATAAAAAATTTGACAGAGTATGCACAAGAGGCAATAAAACGAATGATTTCTCCTAAGATATTTCTCTCAGAAAGTGATAATAGCTTAGTAGAAGCTACTACAAATTCAGAATACTCAAAGGTCTTTGCTAATAGACTCTTAGAAGCCCGTCGGCTTCACACTGAAGGAATCTCAAAAAGCGAAATTTGTAGACAATTAAGCATGGATATACGAACTTTAAAAAAATATTGCTCTTTTACTGATGAACAAGTACAAAAGAGATTGGTGAATCGACATCAAGAAAAAAGTGAGGCATCTATTTCTATAAAAGAACAGTTAGTCCATAAAGTGAAAGAACTGAGGCTTAGAGGATTGCCCATTAAACAAATAAGCAATCAATTAAACATCAGTTCAAGAAGCGTACACAGGTATCTTTCACCAACTTTTTCGCCCATAAGGGCTAAACGATCTGATGCAAATAAGAATGATGCATTACCTTACACTAGCGAAATTGAAAGAAGGGTTTTACAAGGACAATCTGGATCGGCTATATTTCGTGAAATTCAAAATAGTGGGTATATAGGCGCGTATTCAAGTGTCATCAGAGTCGTTAGATTATTTAAAAATCAAATTGAACAGTACGGTGTGAAAGATATTTGTATAAAAAGAACAGATATTTTAAAATTATTGTACATCCCTATGGCAGCAAACAAAAACTTAACTTCTAACCATTTGAACTTACTTTTTTCACACTATCCTCTCTGCAAAAAAATAATAGAGCTTGTATGGCAATTTAAGGAGTTATTCAATAAACACCAACCGGAATTACTTGATGTGTGGGTTCAAGGTGTATCTAGATCACCAATAAATCAATTTAACTCTTTTATTTCTAGTATCAACCGAGATTATTTAGCAGTAACAAATGCCATTATTTATGATTACAACAATGGCTTAGCCGAAGGGAAAGTAAATAAATTAAAAGTAGCAAAAAGAATCATGTATGGTCGCAATCACTTTGAAGCACTTCGAAATAAACTATTATGGAAAGAACATAATTGATTTCCAATAACTTGGGAAAGAACCTTTAAATGGTTTAATCATTTCACAAAGAGGTCGCAAAGAGACAACTGGCGATGATACTCAAAAACCTGAATTAATGATTAAAAATGATCGAAGCGTCAATAATGTTTTGTTGAAAAAAGTCAAAATTGCTCTTTCTTTAACGAGTGACGATATTCTTGATATGCTAGATGAAGCAGGAGTTCGTATTTCCAATAGCGAATTGAGTGCCGTTCTTCGTAAAGAGGGACATCGGAATTATAAAGAATGTGGGGATCGTTACGCTCGCAACTTCTTAAAAGGACTTGCATTAAGGTACCGTGGGTAACAAGCAAATAAAACGAAAAGATGGCTATCTGACTCCAATCAATGGGCGCAGATAGCCATCTTCTTTCATTTTAGGATCAATCGGAAGAAGATGAGTAGCAAAAAAGCTAGGAAATTCCTTTCTTGACATGAGAAGCATTACATACTGTATGCTAAAGTTAGATAAAAGAATGACACAGGGAGGCATAAAAATGAAAATCGTTTTTTCAGATATAGATGGTACATTTCATCAAATGGGTGCGGAGATTCCACAAATAAATTTAGATGCAATTGATGCAATGCATCAACAAGGGGATCGATTTGTATTTGTCAGTGGTCGTAGTTGTACGCAAATTGAAAAGATGCAAGAGGAACTTGGCAAAGAAGGAGACATTATTTTTGGAAATGGGGCTGGTTTTAAATTAGTGGGACAGCCAGCTCAATATGAAAACTGTCTTTCTTTAGAAACATGCGTAAATATCATGAAATTTTTGGATCAAGAAAATATTTTTTACCATATTCATACGAGTGAAGAGGTCTATTTAAAACCTGTTCAATACTTTACTAAACATTTCAAAGAGTTGCGTAAAACCTTTCTGCCGATGGGTGAACAAGGCCAACAGATTATGGATTTTAAAGAAAATTATTTTACAAATGACTGTGTGCATCATGAAGATTTAGGAACTTTTTTCAAAGAAAATCCCCAAATTAAATTATTGAAAATAGAAGTTATGGAAAGTGACGAAGTTAAAACAACTAAAATTGTGGAAATGTTAGCCAACGAAAATGTGTATGCTTTTTCGTCATTTTTCACAGGGCTAGAAA
>BHER01000129.1 GCA_003864555.1 Erysipelotrichaceae bacterium
ATGATGTATGAAAAAAATTGATGCATAAATATCTTCCTTTACTTTTTCATTATAAAATTATTTCTAGAAATGTAGAAGTGTGTTAATCATGTTGTTCTGATGCTTGCTCTTCTGCATATAATTTTTTATCATATGCTTTGAAGAATGGAAAATAAACGAGTACTGAAATAACAATACAAATAACTGAAAGCACTAATGCGCGCCAATCCCAGTTTGTACTCATCCAAGCTCCTAGAGGTCCTGGAAGTGTCCAAGGTGCACGTGCAACCATGGCATTAACAAGCCCAAGATAATGTGCCATACCTGCAAAAATTGTCATGACTACTGGTGCAAGGATGAATGGAATAATTAAAATTGGATTCATGACGATTGGTAATCCAAATATAACTGGTTCATTAATATTAAAAATTGCTGGGATGAGCGTCACACGCCCCATTTGTTTAAGAAATTGTGATTTTGCAAATAGGAGGAGGAAGACTAAACCAAGTGTTGCTCCCGAACCACCGATCCAAATATACCATTGCATAAATTGTTCAGGGAACATATTATACTGGCTTCCCGCAAGCACGGCATTACCAGTACTTTCAAAGATGTCAGAGTTATGGGTAATTGCTTGTTCCCAAAATGGACGAACAATTGTTCCCACAAGTGAAACACCATGTAGACCAAAGCTCCATAATGTTGTAACTAAAATAACAATAAGAAGCACACCAAATATATTATCTCCAACAAGAAAGCGAGAAACAGGACTCAAAAGCCATGAAACAATCGCATTTAAATCGATGTTTAAAACAAATCTAATTGTCCAAACAAGTAAAATAACAAATCCTGTTGAAAAGAGTGCAGCAAATGAATTTGCAATTGCTGGTGGCACTGAATCTGGCATCTTAATTGTAATATTATACTTTTCGAATATACGTACAATTTCAACTGCAACTAATGAATAAATAATTGCACCAAATAAACTTGCAGATCCAAGAGTTGCAATCGATAAATATTGTCCACCAAGGAGTGGTTGAATACCTGCATCCGTCATCGCTTTAATCATATCAGCACTAACTGTTACCGGTAAAACAGAAAATAAAAAGGCAATAACAGCAACCATACCTGAAGTTGTTGCATCCATATCATATTCTTTACCAAGAGCAACACCAATACCAAATGATGCATAAAGCGCCATCAATCCGACTGTTAACCTAAAGGCCATAAGTATATGTGTTTGTAAGTTTGGATTGATAGCATCCAATACATCCTTTTTCCAATTGATTCCTAAAGGGTCAAGGGGAATGTTTAGCAGTATTAAGAAAAATGATCCAACAATAACAACTGGTATTGTTGCAACAATACCATTACGAATAGCACGTAAATGTCGCTGTTCAGCAATTTTTGACATTGTTGGTAATAATTTTGTTTCTAAAAAATTTAACATTGATTTTCCTCCTATTAATATGTGTCGTACCGCATAATATTATTGTAACGGCTTACAATTAGAATATCATACTTTTCATTCTTTGACAACATCTAATGCTTTTTTGAAAAAAAATTTCAAAAAAAAGAGGAATATTCTGTAATGCTATCAGAGATTGCAGAATATTGATGATTTTTTTCAGGCATATAGGCTGAAGCATGCATTAGAATCTATAGAATGAAAAAAAATGATGATTTAAACTATACCCTATATCAAGGACAAGGTAAGCAAAAAAGCAAAAAAAGAGGAGCATGCCTTAAGCCTGCTCTTCTTCTATTTTAATAAGGGGAGCATTGAATTTTTCCATATCCATTTCGCCATTCCACTTATCAACAACAACACTACTTACCATAGCACCAGTAACATTAATCAATGTCCGTCCCATATCAAGAATTGGATCAATTCCAAAAACAGCACCAATACTTGATATTGCACTCCCTAGTCCAAGACCATTAAGTGTAACAGTTGCAGCAACAGTTGCTGTTCCTGGAACACCCGCTATCCCAATTGAACCGACAGTTACTACAAGAATAACTAAAACAATAAATGAGAAGTCAACATGCACTCCTGCTGCACCTGCAACAATTACTCCAAGCATTGCTGGGAATATTCCTGCACAACCATTCATTCCAATTGTTGTTCCAAGTGTCCCAATGAAGTTTGCTGCTTCTTTTGATACTCCCATATCTTCTCCAAGTGTCCTCACAGTATATGGTAATGTTCCAACACTAGAGCGTGATGAAAATGCAAAGAGCATTGTTGGCAGAGCCTTTTGATAAAATTTGATTGGCGATATTCCACATAATGCAAGAATAACCACATAAACTACAAGCATAATTGCAACTGCTGTATACAATGCACCAATAAATCCAATCATACCAATAATTGCTTGAATACCATTTCTAATAATCGTAGTTGAAACTAAGGCAACTACTCCATATGGCATTACTTTAATGATGTTTGTTAATACACTATTTACAACTATACCTAGTGAATCCAAAAATGTAACAAATGGTGCAACTTGTTCCGGTTTTTTCACAGTCAAGAAGCGAATTGCTGATGCAAATAAAGCTGCAATGATTACGACTGAAACAATACTCCCATTATTTGAAAATGCCCCCATAATATTATTAGG
>BHER01000130.1 GCA_003864555.1 Erysipelotrichaceae bacterium
GAATTTGTAAACAAGGTATTCGAGTCTCTTACAACCCTAGAAAGAGAATTGAATGATTATGTGAATTGGTACAATAATTTCAGAAGACACAGTAGAAATGGTCATAAACCGCCTGCCGTAGCTGCTTAAAAAGTATCCTTATAAAAGTTGTGCAGAAAAGTGTTGCCTTTCCACTTTGCTTTATACGCGAGTTCTAATTCTCTGCTCTTGCTTAGAATGGCATCAACTTTGTCCTTCCCTCGCTTATCTAATTTCTTTCTCGATATATTCTGTAATCTCCATGTTTGCCCGTATTTCTCTGGCGTGCGTTTTTGCAACGAAATCAGCGTCCTGTTATATGCCCACATGCCAAAGCGGACCAAGTGGAATCTATCTGCAATAATAGTGACCGGTGTCTCATATGTACGAACGGCATTTCTGTATGTTGACCAGAAGTCTTGCGTCATAGATTTGAGATTTGGGAGTGTAACAATAAGGTATTCCCTGACTGTTACACTTTCCCGATTTGCAAGGATATCAACGATTTGGTGCGTGTCGTGGTCATAAATGGCGCATTGGTAATTCCCACTTGAGGGAATAAACTTCACTTCATCTATTGAGATATTCTTTACTTGTTTGCGGTCAATCTCAGCTACTTTTAATCTATCGAAATGAAAGATAACATTTGAAACCGAAAGCTGAAATCCTCACGCTACGATTGAGTAGGTTGCTTGTTCCTTCAAATCCTGCAACATCATATGAATGAATTCATTTGTCTTTTGTGCATAAGGTTGGATATTGAGTATCTTCTGCCAAGACACTCTTTTACAATCTGGGCAAGAGTACAGTTTTTTACATACACGCAAAATAACCTTTTTAGCATTTATTATCCCTACTGTAGGATAGACAAAACGTCTATCCTTTATGCACGTTAAAACCGGTCCACACTCTTGGCAGGTTCCAAAATCGTGGACAGATTCGACATCGAAACCAATATGTGTGGATGTTTCATATTGGTTCTTCACAATTAAATTATCGTCATTTAGTATATATTCAACTTTTTCTGGTGATTTAGACAAAACCCCTTCAAAATATTTTTTATTCGTGTTATACTTGTCCATAGGAACAACTCCTTTTTATAATGTTTGGCTCAAACTTACATTGTAGGGCATTTCTCTTTCTTTTTATAGCGTAACTCATAAATATAGTCATATCCAGTTTGTTCTTACCCACACTTCACACTACACTACCGCAACAGAAAAAATTAAAAAAGCGCTACCATTTCATGCACAAGTGTGCTATAATTAGAACAAATAAATAATACATAGAGGTTGCATGCGACAAGAGTAAGTAGACAATATGCGGATTAGTACGCGTCTATTGAAAGGGAAGCCTGCCGAAGTTTTGGGAAAAGACTAATTTTTTTCATTGCTGGGTTTATAGTTAAGAGCTATAAAACTGTCATTGTTTTCGACAATGGAGCACTATCATATAAGGGAAACTTTTTTAGTAGTAAGTCGAAGACACTTGCTACTTTTTTGTATTTTTTAATTGAGAGGAAGATAGCTATGAAAATTTTTAGCGGAAGTGCAACAGCAATTGTTACGCCTTTTACAGCGGATGGAAAGGCAGTAGATTTTGAGGCACTTACACGATTTATTGAGTTTCAAATTACAGAAGGGACACAAGCTCTCATCATTAATGGTACAACAGCAGAGGCAGCAACTATGAGTCTTGAAGAAGACACGCGTGTACTTGAGCATGCAATCCAAATAACGGCAGGACGTATTCCAATTATTGCAGGAACTGGAAGTAATAATACAGTACATGCAGTAACAGAAACCAAAATTGCACAGGATTTGGGTGCGGATGCGGTCCTAATTGTCACACCCTATTATAACAAAACAACACAAGCAGGTCTGATTGCCCATTATGAAGCGATTATGGCAGAAACGGATATTCCAATTATTCTGTATAATGTGCCGGGCAGAACGGGGATGAGTATCGAAATCGACACGGTTATAAAACTTAGTAGTTATCCACAGATAATTGGGATTAAAGATGCAACGGGTGACATGTCATATACGATGGAACTTTTTGCAAGACAGATAGCAGATTTTGCTATTTATACTGGGAATGATGATCTGTATATTCCCTTCCTTTCAATGGGGGGAGATGGCATAATTTCTGTTATTTCAAATATTTACCCTAAAGTAATGCAAACAATATTTGAGGTTACAACAAAAGGAGATTTTGCACAGGCAGCAATGATTGCCAATCGGCTCCATCCCGTTTTACAAGCACTCTATGCTGAAGTTAACCCAGTAGGTGCTAAAGCAGCACTAGCATTGATGGGGGTACAAAATGGCATATTACGGCTACCTTTGATTCCAATGTCAGCTGAAAAAAATGCTAAACTTGCAGCAGCAATTACAGCATATGATAAGATTAGATAAACAATATTAAGAGAGATGCTATCTATGGATAGCATCTTTTTTTGCGTGTCTATTCTATAGGGAATACTTTGAAATCTACATTTTAATTCGACAGTTGATAGAG
>BHER01000131.1 GCA_003864555.1 Erysipelotrichaceae bacterium
ATCCAAGTGACAACACATCAGGAGAAACAGCGCAAATAGTGACTGATACAACAGCACCAGACAACCCAGTCTTAAACCCAATAGAAGCAGGGAATAACCCAGTAATATCGGGGACTGGAGAACCGGGCGCAACAGTTAATATCACATTACCAGATGGCAGCGTGATTACAACAACAGTATTACCGGATGGGACATGGAGTATTGAATCACCAATTGCCTTACATCCAAGTGATGAAGTTACTGCAACCCAAACGGATCCAAGTAGCAACACATCAGGAGAAACAGAGCAAATAGTTGTCGATACAACAGCACCAGACAACCCAGTCTTAAACCCAATAGAAGCAGGAAATAACCCAATAATATCGGGGACTGGAGAACCGGGAGCAACAGTTGAAATCACATTACCAGATGGCAGCACTATTACAACAGATGTGTTACCGGATGGGACATGGAGTATTGAATCACCAATTGCCTTACATCCAAATGATGAAGTTACTGCAACCCAAACGGATCCAAGTGACAACACATCAGGAGAAACAGAGCAAATAGTTGTCGATACAACAGCACCAGACAACCCAGTCTTAAACCCAATAGAAGCAGGGAATAACCCAATAATATCGGGGACTGGAGAACCGGGCGCAATAGTTAATATCACATTACCAGATGGCAGCACTATTACAACAGATGTGTTACCGGATGGGACATGGAGTATTGAATCGCCAATCGCCTTACATCCAAGTGATGAAGTTACTGCAACCCAAACGGATCCAAGTGACAACACATCAGGAGAAACAGAGCAAATAGTGACTGATACAACAGCACCAGACAACCCAGTCTTAAACCCAATAGAAGCAGGGAATAACCCAGTAATATCGGGGACTGGAGAACCGGGAGCAACAGTTAATATCACATTACCAGATGGCAGCGTGATTACAACAGATGTGTTACCGGATGGGACATGGAGTATTGAATCGCCAATTGCCTTACATCCAAGTGATGAAGTCACTGCAACCCAAACGGATCCAAGTGACAACACATCAGGAGAAGTAGAGCAAATAGTTGTCGATACAACAGCACCAGATAAACCAATCATCAATGAGATAATTGCGGGTGAAAACCCAACAATATCAGGAGATGGTGAACCGGGAGCAACAGTTGAAATCACATTACCAGATGGAAGCGTGATTACAACAGATGTGTTACCGGATGGGGCATGGAGTATTGAATCGCCAATTGCCTTGAAACCGGGGGACACAGTGACTGCAATCCAAACCGATCCAAGTGGAAATAAGTCGGAACCAGGAGAGCAAATTGTAAGGTTGAAAGAATATGCAAATTTTGTGATTGATGCTAAAAATATGATTATGACAACAGAAGAATTACAACGTCATATCGATGACAAAACATTAGATGATTTCATCCTTAAACAAACGGATGCAAAAGCATATCGAACAAACGATCAATTAGATTTGACACCATTGAAAGTAGATAGTTCAACATTACTTAAATCAGGAGTTGCAGGGACAATCCAGAAAGTTATAGTCAAATATGACGTAACAAATAAAGATATCAGTCCATATGAAGTTGATGTTGCAATGTTGCAAGATCAAAATGATCAATCTATACAAAGTATGGAACAAAATGATGCAACAGTCCTTTATACAGTAATGGCAGCAGTAGATATTGAAGTAACTGAAAAAAAAGGTGGAATGATGCTACCAGTAACAGGAGAATCAATTGCACAAATACTTGTTGTAGCAGCAGGAACTGCTACGATGGGAATGTTAGTTTTATATGCTGGACGAAAAAGAAAACAGTAAATAAATAAAAGAGCTAGTTGCTTTCCACTTAAACAAAATATGAGTGGAAAGTGACATAGCTTTTTTTCATGAAAAGCGAGGGAGAGCTATACCATCAGATAAACGGGAGCAGTCAGTCAAAAATTTTTGTAGAGATAGAGGGGATTTACAAGCCGATATGAGCATATCCAACCACCGGTTCTATGAATTAAGACTGAAATGCCTACGTGGATAAGAAGCATGGGAACTTTTTTAAAAAAGGGAATAGTAATTAGCTAAAATATTAAAATATACTTATTTATCCGATAACCCGATGTCAGTTCTAGAATAGTATATTATGAAAAAAAAGCATGGGAGTTGCCAATAGTCTTGGATGAGATAATTGACTTAGTAAAAAATAAAAAAATAAAATCACTATAAAAAAAGAATAATCGAGGAAATCCCGATTTTTAATGAAAATAGAATTTAAACTTTAGGTGAAAGTGGTATAATGGTAGATGAAATATAAATTGTAAGGAGATGTAAAGTTATGGCAACTATTATTGAGGTATATGCACGCGAAGTGCTTGATTCACGAGGAAATCCAACTGTTGAGGTTGAAGTATTAACAGAAAGTGGTGCGTTTGGTCGCGCTTTAGTGCCATCAGGAGCATCAACAGGAGAACATGAAGCTGTTGAATTACGCGATGGCGATAAAGCACGCTACTTAGGTAGAGGTG
>BHER01000132.1 GCA_003864555.1 Erysipelotrichaceae bacterium
TGTATTGTTTATTTCTATATTAGCTTCTGTAATATTTGGGTAGACAACCTCCAAGAGTATGAGTGATTTTTCTGTTGTCCCATCTGGAAACTCTCCCGTTGCTATTGTATCCGCTTTAAAATTAAATACTAGAGGGGATACATTATCTGAAACAAAATCATAATTTTGCATACTTGTTTCTGCTGATATCACTAATTTTTGACCTATAGCATTGCTATTGGGAAAATAAGGCGAATTGTAAAACATTTTATTAGTGGATACGCCAGATTTAAACCTAAAACTGCTCAAATCATATTGCCACATATTCCCTGTATCCTCAAACATACTACTCATATCTGTTACATTACTCGTGTCAAATCCACTCACATTTAAACTCGTAAGTTTTCTCGTATCCTCAAACATTTTACTCATATTTATCACATTACTCGTGTCAAATAAACTCATATCCAAACTCGTAAGTTCACTAGCATAGGAAAACATACTCCTCATATCTGTTACATTACTCGTATCAAATCCACTCATATCCAAACTTGTTAATCCGCTCGCATAACTAAACATATCCCTCATATTTGTTACCTTACCCGTGTCAAGTACATTCAAATCCAAACTCGTAAATCCAATAGCCTTATAAAACATAGAACTCATATCTGTCACATTACCCGTGTCAAATCCGCTCATATTCAAACTCGTAAGTCCACTAGTCCTACTAAACATACTGCTCATATTCGTTACATTACTCGTGTCAAATCCACTCAAATCCAAACTCTCAAGTCCACTAGCGTTAAACATACTTTGCATATCTGTCACATTACTCGTGTCAAATACACTCAAGTCTAAACTCGTAAGTCCTCTAGTATCATAAAACATAAGACTCATATCCTCAACATTTATCGTATCAAATACACTCACATCTAAACTCGTAAGTCCTCTAGTACCCCAAAACATACCACTCATGTCCGTTACATTACTCGTGTCAAATACACTCACATCTAAACTCGTAAGTCCTCTAGCCTCATGAAACATATCCCTCATATTTGTCACATTAATCGTGTCAAATCCACTCATATCTAAACTCGTAAGTCCACTAGCATTCCAAAACATACTACTCATATCTGTTACATTACTCGTGTCAAATTCACTCAAGTCTAAACTCGTAAGTTTGCTAGCAAAACTAAACATATAACTCATATCTGTTACATTACTCGTGTCAAATTCACTCAAGTCTAAACTCTCAAGTCCACTAGCACCTTCAAACATACGGCTCATATTCGTTACCTTAATCGTGTCAAATACATCCATATTTAAACTCGTAAGTCCACTAGCCCGACTAAACATATAACTCATATCTGTCACATTACCCGTGGTAAATACACTCATATCTAAACTCTCAAGTCCACTAGTTCCTCCAAACATAGCCCTCATATTTGTTACATTACTCGTGTCAAATACACTCAAGTCTAAACTCTCAAGTCCACTAGCACCTTCAAACATACCACTCATATTTGTTACATTACTCGTAGTAAATCCACTCATATCTAAACTCTCAAGTCCACTAGCATAACCAAACATATAACTCATATTTGTTACATTACTCGTGTCAAATCCACTCAAGTCTAAACTCGTCAATTTTTTCATACCGTAAAACATATAACTCATATTTGTTACATTACTCGTGTTCAAGCCTGTTACATCGAGTGTCTCCAACTCAAAATTCAGGCCTCGCGTGCCACTGGTGTCGTATGGCTTACTAAATTCAACTTTCTTTCCGTTTACTTCTGCTATTTCCATGGATTGAATAGTGATTCCTAATTTCAGGTTTTCAATTTTAATAGGTTTCACTCCAACTGCTCCACCAAAGTCAAATTCCCCCGGTATATATACAGTTGTGTCACTCCCTACATAATTTACAATGTGGGCATCTGTAGCTGTATGAGTGATAGTCCACTCAGCAGGGATAAACACTCCTGTTGCTCTGGTATTGCCTCGCGCCTTACTCACATCTACCGTTTCTGCAGTTTCTTCTGTTTCTACTGCTGCTTCTATTTCTGTTGCTTCTTCTATTACAACTATTTCTGCAGTTTCTGTTGTTTCAACTATTTCTACGGAAGTATCCGTCTGATTCCCAATAGTTTGTGCAGATATACTGTTTTGTGATAAGACAATAATCGCTGTTATAGCAATTAAAATTTTCTTTAATTTTTTCATGTTTTTGTTTATTCCTCTCGTTACACTTAAACCACT
>BHER01000133.1 GCA_003864555.1 Erysipelotrichaceae bacterium
GCAATTGTTGTTGGTTCTGCCGATACACTAAATGTAATTGGATATACACCTACTGTTGCTGTATAGTTTGCTTTATCCGATACGATAGCATCAAGCATTTGACCATCTGCTATTCTGAATGCTCTCGCATTTGCAGCCGCAACTATTGCTGCATCGTCTATTGATACTTCTGATATACGTTTTGTGAAGGCTTGCGCAACCACGATATAATCTGTGCCAATTATTACTTCTTCATCTGCTGCTTTAACAATATATGTCCGTGTTCCAGTGACAATATTTCCATCTGTATCTGTTACACTGTATGTTACAAATTCTGTTTTGGCTACCTCCGTTGTGACTGTCATGCTAGGTGCCACAGTTAATATTACATCTTCCACATCAGTTACACTAACACCAGCTAGCATATTCACGCTATCTCCGATACTGAGGATAACTATTGCTGGATCTACTAATAGTATTGGTGCATTTCCAGCTGTTACTGTTGCATTAATTGTAGCAATTGTTGTTGGTTCTGCCGATACACTAAATGTAATTGGATATACACCTACTGTTGCTGTATAGTTTGCTTTATCCGATACGATAGCATCAAGCATTTGACCATCTGCTATTCTGAATGCTCTCGCATTTGCTGCCGCAACTATTGCTGCATCGTCTATTGATACTTCTGATATACGTTTTGTGAAGGCTTGCGCAACCACGATATAATCTGTGCCAATTATTACTTCTTCATCTGCTGCTTTAACAATATATGTCCGTGTTCCAGTGACAATATTTCCATCTGTATCTGTTACACTGTATGTTACAAATTCTGTTGTGACTACATCCGTTGTGACTGTCATACTAGGTGTCACAGTTAATATTACATCTTCCACATCAGTTACACTAACACCCGCTAGCATATTCACGCTATCTCCGATACTGAGGATAACTATTGCTGGATCTACTAATAGTATTGGTGCATTTCCAGCTGTTACTGTTGCATTAATTGTAGCAATTGTTGTTGGTTCTGCCGATACACTAAATGTAATTGGATATACACCTACTGTTGCTGTATAGTTTGCTTTATCCGATACAATAGCATCAAGCATTTGACCATCTGCTATTCTGAATGCTCGCGCATTTGCAGCCGCAACTATTGCTGCATCGTCTATTGATACTTCTGATATACGTTTTGTGAAGGCTTGCGCAACCACGATATAATCTGTTCCAATTATTACTTCTTCATCTGCTGCTTTAACAATATATGTCCGTGTTCCAGTGACAATATTTCCATCTGTATCTGTTACACTGTATGTTACAAATTCTGTTGTGACTACATCCGTTGTGACTGTCATACTAGGTGTCACAGTTAATATTACATCTTCCACATCAGTTACACTAACACCCGCTAGCATATCCACACTATCTCCGATACTGAGGATAACTATTGCTGGATCTACTAATAGTATTGGTGCATTTCCAGCTGTTACTGTTGCATTAATTGTAGCAATTGTTGTTGGTTCTGCCGATACACTAAATGTAATTGGATATACACCTACTGTTGCTGTATAGTTTGCTTTATCCGATACGATAGCATCTAAAGTTACTCCATCTGCTATTCTGAATGCTCTCGCATTTGCATGTGCAACTAGTGTTGCATCGTCTATTGCTACTTCTGATATACGTTTTGTGAAGGCTTGCGCAACCACGATATAATCTGTTCCAATTATTACTTCTTCATCTGCTGCTTTAACAATATATGTCCGTGTTCCAGTGACAATATTTCCATCTGTATCTGTTACACTGTATGTTACAAATTCTGTTTTGGCTACCTCCGTTGTGACTGTCATGCTAGGTGCCACAGTTAATATTACATCTTCCACATCAGTTACACTAACACCCGCTAGCATATTCACGCTATCTCCGATACTGAGGATAACTATTGCTGGATCTACTAATAGTATTGGTGCATTTCCAGCTGTTACT
>BHER01000134.1 GCA_003864555.1 Erysipelotrichaceae bacterium
CTCGAGTTTGACACTTTGAAACAATAAAAAGGCTTATAAACGCTGTTATAGCGGTGTTTATAAGCCTTTTCCTTATGCGAAAAAACTGCGTACCTAACCCCTCTTTTTGGTATGTTTGATAATATTTTTTATTTCTTTATCTTTGTTTATTTCCCTGTCTGTCCTGAAGCCGAAGGCATCGTGTAAATTATCTGTCAAATCTGAACGCATGTAAGTTGGAATGTAGCCTTCGCCTTTGATTTGAAAGAAGTTCATATTTTGTAATGTGTGGATAATCTCTTGGGGGCTATAGTTGTTGTCCAAGCGCTGTTCTAATCCCCTAAAGAGCAGGAGCGAGAGGAAGCAAGTTGTGAAATGTGCGCCTATTCGCTCATCGCGCTTGAGGTAAACGGGACGTGCTTTGAACTCACTTTTCATGATGCGGAAACACTCTTCTATCTGCCAACGTGATTTATTTGCTTTGATAATTGTCGAAATATCGTCTTCTAAATTTGTCGCAACGGCATAAAGCCCATCGTACTGGGATTCCTTTATGATGAGTTCCTCATCTAGTGTGTAGAGGGAATTTGCTGCAACTTCACCCTCGCCTGTGTGATGGTGTGTTTTAATAAAACGCTTAAAGTCGTTTGCTCTTACTTTTCCAATAGAAGTGGGATGCGAGTTCATTTTTTTTATGGCCCGAGCAATTTGTTCGTTTCGGATATTTGCTTGATATTGTTCATATTTAACGGAGAAGCTGACAATTATCTTTTGCTCCAGCCCACCATCATTGATAAGCCGCTCTTTGTAAAATACCAGGTCATGTTTCAAGGCGAAGGCGCGATCAATATCTCTGAGATCAACTGCCTCGCAACCTTCGCTCAAACGCCAACCTGTAGTTGCGAGTGCCCAGTCTTTAATATATTTTTTCGATTTTTTAAGCGAATGGGTTGTAATGAAGCGACGCTCTTTCGTGGCGTTGAATAAGCGATTCGTATTTGATGCAAGCCCGGCATCGGTGCAGACAACAAACTTTGATAATTCGAAATCCTTTAGTATTTTTTGTTCTAATGGTTTCATCGTTACCTGCTCGTTGGTATTTCCACTCGTAATGTTGAATGCGAGTGGCATTCCATTCGCATCCATAAAAAGTCCCATCTGGACAATTGGGTTAGGGCGGTTCTCCTTGGACTTTCCATATTGTTTTAATCCTTCCTCCTGTTCGATTTCGAAGAAATAATTAGTGCAATCATAATAGAGGATACTCGTGTCGCGCTCCATGCGTTGGGCAGTATTTTTATAAAGTTGTGCTTGAATAAAGTCGGTTTCTTTCGCAATCACATCTAAAGCCCGGTACATTTGGTGCAATTCAAATTGAGGTTGTTCAATAAAAATTTTTGAAAGCTCAAAAGTCGCAAGCTTTGAAGATGGGTACATGATGCGGGCATACAGTAGCCTCGAAAGAATTTCATTTAAATCAAATTTGAACATATGCCGAGCACTTATAGTTGAACAAATGCTATCTAAGCCGACCTCGTGGTAGAGTTTTTGGAGGAACAGATAGCCCCCATTAAAAGACTTTTGAATACCGGCATCTATTTGCTTGGCAGGAGAAAGTTTAACTAAAATTGCTTCTGTTTCCTCGCGCTCCTTGTCATTCAAGTCAACAATGTAAGCTTTCGCCCAAGCAATAGGGTCATCATGTGTTTTACCGAGTGATTCAACCGTTCCCAGCTTTTCGGTAATTTTCGTCGTTCTTTTCCCATCAATGTACACATCTTTTATCACATAGAGTGAAGTAGCAGAACCTGATTTTGTCGTTTTTAGTCTCATGGATAACACCTCTTGTACTATTATACCACAAGTACGAGAAAGTACGAATAAAAAAATGAACAAATTTGACAAAAAAAAGCTGCCACTGTAGGCATAATGACTATTATACGGTTTCTAAAGTGTCAAACTCCCGA
>BHER01000135.1 GCA_003864555.1 Erysipelotrichaceae bacterium
TTTTTGTTCTGTTTAGTATTCAGTTCTCAATTTACTTCTCTTTTTGACGCCTGTTTTGGCGACTCCCTTATCTTACCACTTTTTGACCTCTTCCGTCAACTCTTTTTATCCCTTTCTTTCTTTTTTTTGCTCTATTCCTGCACACTAGGTTGCGTTGTTACAGGACGTGTTTTTCATTGTGCTTGTTTTCCATGTTTTCTAGAGAAAACAAAAAGAGAAGCAGTCTTACTTCTCTTTTTGTTATTATAATATGTTGATACAGTGTGGAATCGGACAAAACTAAGATGCCCTCCTCAAATCCTTGCACTTTTTTATCATCGTTCCGAAAGTTACTAAACTTTTTTTAATTATTGTTCCATGCTTCCTTGATTAATAGCAGTATCTAGACCGCTTCTTCTTCTAACTCTGCTTCTTCTTCAAGTGCATCATCATGAAACCCTAATGATAGATTCATAATATTATATATTTTTTCTTTGATTTCCTCAAAGAGTGCTGGTTCAGATAATGCAATTTTAGCATTTTCTTTCCCTTGCCCCATTTTCTCTCCATTATATGCATACCATGCTCCTGCTTTGTCAATGATATCATATTTAACTGCTAAATCTAATAGTTCTGCTGTTCTACTAAACCCTTCCCCGAAGATCATTTCAACTGTAACTTCTTTAAAAGGGGGAGCAACTTTGTTTTTAACAACCTTAATTTTTGTCTCTACCCCTACCATTACGTCTCCATTTTTAATTTTTTTTGAAAGCTGACGGCGGACATCTAATCTCACTGAAGAGTAGAATTTGAGCGCGCGTCCTCCTGGCGTAGTTTCTGGATTTCCATACATCACGCCAACTTTTTCGCGTAACTGGTTGATAAAGATGATTGTTGTTCCACTTTTGCTAATTGCTCCTGTTAATTTCCTAAGTGCTTGTGACATTAATCGTGCTTGGAGCCCAACATGAGCATCCCCCATATCTCCCTCAATTTCTGCTCTGGGTACAAGGGCAGCAACGGAGTCAATAACAATAAGACCTACTGCATAACTAGATACTAATGCACTTGCTATTTCCAATGCTTGTTCCCCTGTATCTGGTTGAGAAACTAAAAGATCTTCTACAACTACACCAAGTTTTGATGCATAACTTGGGTCTAGTGCATGTTCTGCATCAATGAAAGCGACTATTTCTCCTTTTTTTTGTGCTTCTGCAACTGCGTGTAGCGCAAGTGTGGTCTTCCCTCCACTTTCTGGTCCGAAAATTTCCACAACTCTTCCTTTAGGTAATCCTCCAACTCCTAGTGCTTCATCTAAAAGGAGTGAACCTGTAGATGTAACTTCAATTTTCATTTTAGGTTTTTCTCCCATAAACATTACAGCTCCTGCACCATTATCTTTATTTATTTTTTTTATAGCCTCATCTAATGCTTTTTTCTTTGCATCAGAAATTTTTATACCTACATCTTTTTTTGCCATTTTTTATTCCTACTTTCTTTTATTTAAGTGTCTAATTCATTCTTAGCCACACTGTCTTCGTGTGTGAATCTGCGTTATTTATTCTTCTCCCACAGTATACCATCCAATTTGGTTAAATGTCAATCTTTTTTTAACCAAAATGGTAATTTAATGGCTTTCCCTTCCTTTCTCATCTATTTCTTTGATTTCAACAACCTCAACATCTCCTGATTCTTCTTATATATCGATAATCACAAGGTCCTAATCTCCAGTGTGCTCCATCTTTTATTAGTCCTCACTTATGCTTTCGCTTATAATCCATAAGATTGTTAACAAAATAAGATTTAACCGTATTTTTCGATAGAAAAAGAGCGCGATACAGTATCGCCCTATTT
>BHER01000136.1 GCA_003864555.1 Erysipelotrichaceae bacterium
ATAGAGTATATAACAAGTGTATAATCCCGACCATTTAGAAAGGAAGGAGGGTATAATAAAAGTCAGAGAACTCTATAAAAGATACCAATATTCATTTAACGGTGAAAGAAGTGAGTAGCAGTTGGATACTTCCCATATTACACAAGGTCGCTTACATGATTGAGACCATGAGCAACTTGCGTATGCTCTTAATTTTATGGATGTAGGAGAAGTTAAACCACAATTTGGATGAAGCAACAGGTACAAAAGTAAAGAGCATATGACATTGATCTATATGTAGAAAGCTTCGGTAAATGCTAAGTTTGTCTATATAATTAAAAAGAAGAAAGAGGAATTAAAATGAATAAAAAACTCATGGCAACGATACTAGGAGTAATAGCTGTAGTACTAGTAGGATACTTTGTTTTCCAAAATATGCCCGCAAAAGAAGCCCCAATTACATCAATTAGTATTACCCATGAACTTGGAGAGACTAAACTGAATACAAGACCTGAAAAAATAGTAACATTCGATTGGGCTAGTCTTGAAACAATGCATGCCTTAGGTGTTGAAGTAACTGGAGTTGTTAAAAGCAGTCTACCAAGTTATTTATCAGAATACGAGGGGGAACGCTATACGGATATAGGAACAATTTTTGAACCTAATTTTGAAGAAATAGCAAAAATGAAACCAGATGTTATTTTTATAGGTGCGAGACAAAGAAAACATTATGAAGCATTATCAAAAATAGCACCAACATTATTCTTTGATACTGATATTGCAGATTATATTGGTTCATTTGAGAAAAACATTACGACAATTGGAGAACTCTTTTCAAAAGAGGATGATGTCAAAACCTATCTTATAGATCTAAAAAAAGACATAAAAACTGTTCAGGAACAAGCTGAAAAAATGAGCGAAAATGCACTTATTCTTTCAGTAACCGGGGATGATTTGAATGTTTATGGACCAAAATCACGACTTGGAATGCTCCACAATACACTGAAAATAAAAGCAGTAGATGAGGGTATAGAAGTTGCAACACATGGTCAAAGTGTCGGATTTGAATACATACTTGAAAAAAATCCTGACTATATATTCGTTATTAACCGTGGAGCATTAACCGATGCATCACAGACAACGAGTGTTCTTGATAATGATGTCATGAAAAAAACAAAAGCATATATGAACAAAAAAATTATATACTTAAATCAAGATAACTGGGTTATCGGAAGTGGTGGAATGATATCAACAACAGAAATGGTGAAAGAAATTGCAGCAGCGATACAATAAATCTAAGAAGTGGAAACACTTCTTTTTTAATGATGAACAGTAGAAAAATAGAAGTGTCGTAGCCATTCCTAAAAGCTATAGTAATTCTTGATGCACTGGGCAATGCCATGGACTGACGACCTAAGCAATAGCCTTTTTCCTAAAATACTATAGAGTATAGTTTTGTAATCATTTCAGTCTAGGAGAAAAAAGCATATATGATTTGCGGTCTCTTTGAGAACATGATACTCTTTAATATATAAACAATCACAAACCACGTCGCCACTGAATCGGAGGAAGCCAAAGGCCTTTGACTTATGAGAATTCACCCGTTAATACAGATAGAATATGATAACTTTTATTTGTAAAAAAATTCACTTGAAAGGAAGAAAAGCATGATTAAAGTGAGAGCACTCCATAAAAAATACCATGGGAGACCAGTTGTCAAAGATGTGTCATTCGATATCCAAGAAGGGAAAGTAACATCTTTTATCGGACCAAATGGTGCTGGAAAAAGTACGGTATTATCTTTAATGAGTCGCCTCATCGCTTTAGATTCTGGAAC
>BHER01000137.1 GCA_003864555.1 Erysipelotrichaceae bacterium
CAATATAATAGTTAGTACCATCTGGTAAAAAGTTACCATACTCGCAATAATCAAGTAGCTGTTCCATAATTGATATGTGAATACGAAGTTTAATTCTTACCTGTAGTTTAGCCCAAATTTCTGGTTTATTTAAAAAAGGTTTTTGATAGCCTTTTGGAATAAAAATAATATCCTCCATTTCCAAATTTGACAAACGAGTTAATTTAAACAAACGAAAATCATTTCGCTCATAACAGTAACCTTGAAAATACCACTGACTACTTTTTAGTACAAGCTGGTAAGGTTCAACTTGTCGTTGACTCTTATTTCCTTTGTGATTAATGTATCCAAAAGAAAGTACTTTACATTCTTGTAAAGCCATTTTTATAGTGCTTAGATATGCCTCTAGATCCCTATTTCCCATCCAATGACTAAAGTCAATGTGTAGCTGTTCTGTTTGCAAATGAATTGAGTCTGCTTTATCTATAGGGATTAAACTTCTAATTTTTGTAAGAGTGTTTGTAAATTCCTTGCTTTTCATCACGTTGGGAATACTAGAAATTCCTAGTAAAAGAGTTGTTATATCTGTTTCTGAAAAAGTATTCTTATCTATCTTATAATTTTCCATAATTTCAAAACCTCCCCCTACACCAGGAGTAGAATGAACTGGAATTCCTGCCATATTAATTGCTTCCATATCACGATAAATAGTACGAATTGAAACTTCAAAAATATCTGATAATTCTTTTGCACTTATTCGTTTTTTATCGATAAGTGTCATAATAATACTAACCAGTCTACTAACTTTCATTTTGATATCCTCCATTTATTAATTATTTTGGTATTATTGCCATAACGCTGTCAACAATTGGTTGGTATAATACTAACAGAAACAAGTAATGGAGGGAAATCATGAAAACTATTTATTTTTATGTATTAGATACACTAGCTGATTGGGAAGTAGGATACATTACCGCGGAATTAAATTCTAGACGCTTTTTTAAAGAGGATGCACCCTTATTAACGATTAAAACAGTTAGTCATTCAAAACAGCCAATTTACACTATGGGAGGAGTTAAGATAACTCCAGATTGTTTAGTTGCAGATATCGAGTTGAGTGAAAGTAATGTACTTTTGTTACCAGGAGCAGATTCGTGGAATGATTCAAAAAACAACATCATTCTTACGGTAGCAAGAGAATTACTTTCAGTTGGTGGTACAGTTGGTGCTATTTGTGGCGCTACTGTAGCAATTGCCAATATCGGTTTATTAAACGAATATGCACACACTAGTAATGGTCCAGGATTTCTTGAAATGTTTTGTCCTAGTTATCACGGACAGAAATTTTACGTGGATCAGCCATCTGTATATGATAATAATCTTATTACAGCAAGCTCAACTGGTGCATTGATGTGGGCAAGGCAAATCATTGAGAAGTTAGACGTATTTGAAGAAGATACATTAGACGCTTGGTATAACTATTTCAATACAGGAGACTCCAATTATTTCTTTGAACTTATGCAAACATTACCACCCGAAAATAAAATTTAATTTATTTTTGTTTTTTGAGTGTACAGGAAATGACCATTTTCTGTACACTCTTCTTTTTTGTATAATTTTTTGTCCGTTTTATCATTGACATTCCAATAACCCCTCCAACTTTTGTGTCTACTAAAGTGTAGCCCATCCAATCCCTTGTTTCTAAGGTCTAGTGTTATTCTACGATAACCATATCGTTTT
>BHER01000138.1 GCA_003864555.1 Erysipelotrichaceae bacterium
GAGCAAAGAGGCTACACCCGTTCCCATACCGAACACGGAAGTTAAGTTCTTTAGCGCCTGAAGTAGTAAGATTCGATCTTGCGAGATATGGACGTTGCCGGGTTTTCTTTTTTTTTGCCTTTTTTTATGGTATAATGAAAATCAAATGTTGAAAATGGAGGATAAGTCAGTGAAAATTACAATGGAAAATTGCAATGAGCAAGATGTGGAAGCATTAGCTAAGTATTTTGCGTGCTATTTGAAAAATGATAATTTAATTGTCACACTTGATGGCGAAGTAGGTGCAGGGAAAACCCGTTTTGGGAGTTATTTTGCTACATATTTTGGCTATTCAAGTGTTTTTTCTAGTCCAACATATAGTATTATGAATATATATGATGGAGAGCTCAAAGTCATCTATCACTTTGATTTATATCGTGCGGATGAATCAGATTATGAATGGATATTTGAATATTTCGATTCAGAAAATGCACTTAAACTTGTTGAGTGGTCAAGTATGCATAAAGAGTTGTTTGAGGGCTATGAGATGCTATCATTATTTTTTGAGGTAGTGGATGAGGACCATCGTAATCTTGTTATTGGATGTGATAGTTTAGGATTATTCGAACGGATAAAAGGAGGTTTTGGAAATGATTTCATTGTTCATAAAGAGTGCAACATATCCTTTGGAAATTAAACTTGTCGATATAAGTGAAGTGGGGTATGAGGTTCTTGCTATACATATTGAAGATGTACAGGGAAATGCGAAGGCATCGGCGATATTTTTTGCAAGGATTATCGAAATTTTGACTAAAAATGGGAAGACCTTACAGGATGTAGGAGCAGTTTATATTGCAACAGGTCCAGGATCTTATACTGGGATGCGGCTGGCAATAACCATCGCTAAGACGCTTTTTTTACTAAATGATGCATTAGTATTATATAGTGCATCACTGCTAGCAATTTACCAAAAAATGAATAGAAAACTTGAGTTAATGGATGATACCCTAGAGCTAGTTTTCGCCCGTAAAGGCAAATATTATCTTTCCGGTAGAGTCGATGGGGTAGTATACGAAGATCAGCTTTTTGCTTTAGTTGATTTAGCTTTTTTTACTGGAAAAAGGCTTGCTATAAATGGTTTAATCTATGAGGATATCGCAGAATTTCAAATGGACCCATCTTATAGGATGGATACGGATGCTTGGATTAGGGCTAGCACACATATCGAGGATGGATATGCATTTGAACCATATTATCTTGAGGATGTGAATATCGGATGAGCATTAGCTATCGCAGGATATACCATGCTGATTTAGAGCAGATAGCTGCAGTAGAAAAATCACTTTTTTCAACGGATGCATATTCAGTAAAAATCTTAGAATCTTTAGTAAAAAAAAATTCATATATTTGTGTGTTGGCATATAGTGATGCGCTAATTATTGGCTATATTATTGTAGGTCTGGATGGTGTTGAGGATAGTGCTGAAATTTTTCGGATTGCTGTTGTACCAAGTTTTCAACGGATGCACATCGGAAATAGCTTACTTGTTTTTGTATTGAATACAGTAATAGAGAAAAAATATGAACGTCTATTATTAGAGGTGCGAGCAAAAAATACGAGTGCACAAGGATTATATCGTTATTTTGGATTTGAGGTAATTGGCCGCCGGAAAGCCTATTATAACAGTCCCATTG
>BHER01000139.1 GCA_003864555.1 Erysipelotrichaceae bacterium
GAATTTGTAAACAAGGTATTCGATTCTCTTACAACCCTAGAAAGAGAATTGAATGATTATGTGAATTGGTACAATAATTTCAGAAGACACAGTAGAAATGGTCATAAACCGCCTGCCGTAGCTGCTTAAAAAGTATCCTTATAAAAGTTGTGCAGAAAAGTGTTGCCTTTCCAAGGTGGTCACAGTGAGAAAGGCACAACTTTTATAAAGGTGATTATGCTGCCTTTGGTGCTCTGTACCCAAAGGCAAAATGTAGCCTGATATTGTTATACCAATTGACATAATCATCAAATTCTAATGTTAAATGTTCTAAACTTTGAAAATGTTCTCTGAGACATTCTGTCTTTATTGATTTGCATGTAGCTTCTGCAACAGCGGTATTATAAGGGTCAGACCTTTCTACTGCGTGATCTCGTGATATTAAATTCTACTAATAAATCATCAATTGCTTGGTTTTTAAACTCTGAGTATGAACTACATCATACACACCCAGTCTACCTGTGATACTTGCGAATGCTTTTGATACAAGTTCAGCTGTTTTGTTTGGCCCACATGAGTGACCCAAAACCTCTCTTTTTCGCAGGTCTACAATGGTGCCATAGTTCCACTCAAGGCCAACCTTCACATATATTAAGTCACTCACAATTATTTTCTTGTCACTTTGATTGAAATATCTGTTTAAGACCTTTTCACATGCTTTATTGTTTACATCAGCTTTTTATGGTTTAAAGTTTTTTTTCGTATAGCTTGATTTAAGTCCAAACCTTAACATTATTTCCCCTATTTTACGCCGAGAAAGGCATATTCCTTGTAATTCCAAAGCTACTTTTAATCGCCGTGTCCCGTATTCTTTTCGGTTCTTGTTAAACATTTCAATGACTGCAATTTCATTTTCCTTATTGGCAACAGATTTTTCTTTATTGGCAACAGATTTTTCTTTGCGCTGATAATATATGTGTGCTCTGTTTATTTTCAATACGTTACACATTGCAATAATTGAATATTTCCCAATGTTTTCTTTTATAACTTTGATTTTCGTCCCATTATCAGCGCAACTTGCTTTAAAATATCAATTTCCATTTCCTGCTGTTTTATGATTTTCTGTTGTTCTCTGATTTTCTTCTCATCTCCGGTTAGATTATCTGATTCTTTAAATGATTGCTTTCTTTGATACTGCATTATCCACTTGTCTAGGCTTGATGGTGTAAGTTCATACTCTTTGCACAAATCAACTCTCCGTTTTCCATTTTCATGCAACTGCACCATTTGTAGTTTGAATTCCTTCGTAAAAGTTCGCCTTGTTTTTCTTGCCATTTTCTCTCATCCTCATTCTTCTATTATATCATCGCCCTTATCTTTTATGTTGTATTTAGTATGACCCATCTATTCTTACATAACGACATGCTAACCCACTTAGTATACTTACAAAAACTCCCCCTGTAAGTTTAATATGCCGTACAAAAAACTTCATCCCAAACATTTTTTGTATCCCTATTTCATTTCCTTTTTTATACATTGTTTGTGTAACACTAAGTAACACTAAAACAGTTGAAAAGATAAAAAAATAACTAAGAAATTGAATTATTTTATTAAGCATATCCGATACTAC
>BHER01000140.1 GCA_003864555.1 Erysipelotrichaceae bacterium
GATGCTATCGTATCGGATAAAGCAAACTATACAGCAACAGTAGGTGTATATCCAATTACATTTAGTGTATCGGCAGAACCAACAACAATTGCTACAATTAATGCAACAGTAACAGCTGGAAATGCACCAATACTATTAGTAGATCCAGCAATAGTTATCCTCAGTATCGGAGATAGCGTGAATATGCTAGCGGGTGTGAGTGTAACTGATGTGGAAGATGCAATATTAACTGTGACACCTAGCATGACAGTCACAACGGAAGTAGTCAAAACAGAATTTGTAACATACAGTGTAACAGATACAGATGGAAATATTGTCACGGGAACACGGACATATATTGTTAAAGCAGCAGATGAAGAAGTAATAATTGGAACAGATTATATCGTGGTTGCGCAAGCCTTCACAAAACGTATATCAGAAGTATCAATAGACGATGCAGCAATAGTTGCGGCTGCAAATGCGAGAGCATTCAGAATAGCAGATGGTCAAATGCTTGATGCTATCGTAGCGGATAAAGCAAACTATACAGCAACAGTAGGTGTATATCCAATTACATTTAGTGTATCGGCAGAACCAACAACAATTGCTACAATTAATGCAACAGTAACAGCTGGAAATGCACCAATACTATTAGTAGATCCAGCAATAGTTATCCTCAGTATCGGAGATAGCGTGAATATGCTAGCGGGTGTTAGTGTAACTGATGTGGAAGATGTAATATTAACTGTGGCACCTAGCATGACAGTCACAACGGAGGTAGCCAAAACAGAATTTGTAACATACAGTGTAACAGATACAGATGGAAATATTGTCACTGGAACACGGACATATATTGTTAAAGCAGCAGATGAAGAAGTAATAATTGGAACAGATTATATCGTGGTTGCGCAAGCCTTCACAAAACGTATATCAGAAGTATCAATAGACGATGCAGCAATAGTTGCGGCTGCAAATGCGCGAGCATTCAGAATAGCAGATGGTCAAATGCTTGATGCTATTGTATCGGATAAAGCAAACTATACAGCAACAGTAGGTGTATATCCAATTACATTTAGTGTATCGGCAGAACCAACAACAATTGCTACAATTAATGCAACAGTAACAGCTGGAAATGCACCAATACTATTAGTAGATCCAGCAGCAGTTATCCTAAGTATCGGAGATGACGTGGATATGCTAGCGGGTGTTAGTGCAACGGATATCGAAGATATAACATTAAATATAATTGTAAGCCAACTAGTCACAACGGATGTAGTCACAACAGAATTTGTAACATACAGTGTAACAGATACAGATGGAAATATTGTCACGGGAACACGGACATATATTGTAAAAGCAGCAGATGAAGAAGTAATAATTGGAACA
>BHER01000141.1 GCA_003864555.1 Erysipelotrichaceae bacterium
TGTATTGTTTATTTCTATATTAGCTTCTGTGATATTTGGGTAGACAACCTCCAAGAGTATGAGTGATTTTTCTGTTGTCCCATCTGGAAACTCTCCCGTTGCTATTGTATCCGCTTTAAAATTAAATGCTAGAGGGAATACATTATCTGAAACAAAATCATAATTTTGCATACTTGTTTCTGCTGATATCACTAATTTTTGACCTGTAGCGTTGCTATTGGGCAAATTGTAAAACATTTTATTAGTGGATACGCCAGATTTAAACCTAAAACTGCTCAAATCATATTGCCACATATTCCTTGTATCTTCAAACATATTACTCATATCCCCAACATTACTCGTATCAAATCCACTCATATCCAAACTTGTTAATCCGCTCGCATTTTTAAACATACTACTCATATTTGTTACATTACTCGTGTCAAATCTACTCAAATCTAAACTCGTAAGTTTATTAACACTACGAAACATATTACTCATATTTGTTACATTACTCGTGTCAAATCTACTCAAATCTAAACTCGTAAGTCCACTAGCATAATTAAACATATTACTCATATCTGTTACATTACTCGTGTCAAATCTACTCAAATCTAAACTCGTAAGTCCACTAGCATAATTAAACGTATTACTCATATCTGTTACATTAATCGTGTCAAATACACTCAAATCTAAACTCGTAAGTCCTATAGCACCGCTAAACATACTACTCATATTCGTTACCTTAATCGTGTCAAATCTACTCATATCTAAACTCGTAAGTCCACTAGCATAACTAAACATATTACTCATATTTGTTACATTACTCGTGTCAAATACACTCACATCTAAACTCGTAAGTCCGCTAGCACCGTTAAACATCCACTGCATACTTGTTACATTTCTCGTATCAAATCTACTCATATCTAAAGTCGTAAGTCCTATAGCACGGCCAAACATATAACTCATATCTGTTACATTACTCGTGTCAAATACACTCAAATCTAAACTCGTAAGTCCTATAGCACCGAAAAACATATTGCTCATATCTGTTACATTACTCGTGTCAAATACACTCACATCTAAACTCGTAAGTCCGCTAGCATTCCTAAACATATAACTCATATTTGTTACATTACTCGTGTTAAATACATCCATATTTAAACTCGCAAGTCCACTAGCACCGAAAAACATACCTCTCATATTTGTTACATTAATCGTGTCAAATCTACTCACATCTAAACTCGTAAGTCCACTAGCACCGAGAAACATATCACTCATATCTGTTACATTAATCGTGTCAAATCTACTCAAATCTAAACTCGTAAGTTTATTAACATTACGAAACATATAACTCATATCTATTACAT
>BHER01000142.1 GCA_003864555.1 Erysipelotrichaceae bacterium
TTCTGATTAACATATGATAATGTCTTCAGTAGTAACTTTTGATTATGTCCCAGATTGTAGCGAATGTGCATGCTTTGGGAGGCTAAATATATTATACTGTGATTACTATATTAATACGAGGTGATCACAATGAGAAAGGTACGACTTACTATGAATGAATTCAATAAATACACCATTATTAAACAACTTGTTGATACACAAGGTAATAAAAAAAGTGCTGCATTAAAAATCGGTTGCAGCACAAGAACGATCAACAGACTTATCCTTCTTTATAAAGCGGATGGGAAGTCTGCATTCCAACATGGGAATCGTGGAAAAGCTCCGGCACATGCTCTTTCACAAGAAATGAAGCAGCATATCACTTCACTCTACCGTTCTAAATATGATATCGCTAATTTCAATCATTTCAGGGAATTACTTGCTGAACATGAAGCTATTCATATTTCTTATACAACAATTAGAAACATCCTGTCTAAGGATGATATCCTATCTCCAAAAGCTCAGAGGATTACTAAAAGACTTCATAAAAAGAAACTAAAAGATGCTCTTGTTCATAAGGATATTGTTCCCGATGTCGACAATGTACTTATTGTGCCAGCTCCTATGATTCCTTTAGAGCTAGCACATCCACGACAAGAACGGTCTAAATACTTTGGTGAAAGTATTCAGATGGATGCATCTGTTCATCACTGGTTTGGCACTGAGAAAGCACACCTACATATAGCTATTGATGATGCTACTTCGCAAATTGTTGGTGCATACTTTGATACCCAGGAAACATTACACGCTTACTACACCATTACCAAACAAATGATTACAGCTTTCGGCATCCCCTATCAAATCGTGACGGATAACCGCACTGTTTTCAACTACGAGTTACTTAAGAAGAAGACCGTCGCAAAAGATACTATTACTCAATATGGATACGCCTGTAAAACGCTTGGCATTGATTTAAAGACAACAAGCGTTCCACAAGCCAAAGGCCGTGTGGAACGCTCGTTTGGGACTCACCAGTCCCGTCTTATTACTGAATTGAAACTTGAAGACATCAATTCAATCGAAGAAGCTAATAGTTACCTACAACGGTATATCCACAAACATAATGAACAATTTGCTCTTCCTATTAATCTTACCAATTCTGTCTTTGAACTGCAACATGATTCGTGTAATATTAATCATATTCTTGCTGT
>BHER01000143.1 GCA_003864555.1 Erysipelotrichaceae bacterium
TGGAGGGGTTATCCTAATTAGGACAGAAAAAATAAGGACACTTTCTAAAGAGGTGGTATAATAGAAAAAAAGGAAGTGTAAGTATGTCAAGAAGTCCAAGAAGAGCGTTCACAGAAGAATTCAAACTACAAATGGTTGAATTGCACAAAAATGGGAAGCGGCGCTCAGATATTATTCGTGAATATAAGCTAACACCATCCAGTTTAAATAATTGGATCAAGCAGTATGCTGAAACAAAATCATTTAAAGCTGCCGATAATAGAAGTGAGATAGAAAACCAGCTTAGGATAGCAGAAAAAGAATTGAAACAACTGCGAATGGAAAATGATATTTTAAAGCAAGCGACTTTGATTATGGGGCGAAGAGAGAAATAATCCTTGCTAACAAGGACACATATAGCATATGCGCTATGTGTAAAATGTTGGACGTTTCTCGGTCAAGTGTGTATTATCAAAGTAAGAAACAAGCAGATTCAACACTTGATAACATGGTGAAAAAAATATGGGAAGACTCCAAAAAAACGTATGGAACCCGCAATATCAAGCTTGATTTGTATGATATCTATGGACTCATCGTGTCCAGACGCCGTATTTCGCGAGTAATGATGCGATTAAGCATCAAATCAATCTATACAACCAAGTCATTTAAACCGGTGCCAACACCTGTAAATAATGATGAAAATAGCAATTATCTTAGGCAAGATTTTGCAGTAGGATTACCACATTTGACGATAGTAAGCGATTTAACATATGTAAAAGTAAACAGTACGTGGAATTATATTTGCCTTATGATTGATTTGTATAATGGAGAAATTGTTGGTCATAGTTGCCGAAAACAGAAAGATAGCACCATTGTAAAACAAGCATTCAGTAGTATTTCTTTTCCGTTGCATGATATTGAAATATTTCATACTGATCGTGGTTCAGAGTTCAAAAATACTGCAATCGATGAAACATTACGCACATTTCAAATTCAGCATTCGCTTAGTAGAAAAGGCTGTCCACATGATAATGCGGTTGCAGAAGCAACAATGAAAATCATCAAAACAGAATTTGTAAACAAGGTATTCGATTCTCTTACAACCCTAGAAAGAGAATTGAATGATTATGTGAATTGGTACAATAATTTCAGAAGACACAGTAGAAATGGTCATAAACCGCCTGCCGTAGCTGCTT
>BHER01000144.1 GCA_003864555.1 Erysipelotrichaceae bacterium
AATAAGACGGGACTGGTGAGTCCCAAACGAGCGTTCCACACGGCCTTTGGCTTGTGGGACGCTCGTTGTCTTTAAATCAATGCCAAGCGTTTTACAGGCGTATCCATATTGAGTAATAGTATCTTTTAGCTACGGTCTTCTTCTTAAGTAACTCGTAGTTGAAAACAGTGCGGTTAGTCCGTCACGATTTGATAGGGGATGCCGAAAGCTGTAATCATTTGTTTGGTAATGGTGTAGTAAGCGTGTAATGTTTCCTGGGTATCAAAGTATGCACCAACAATTTGCGAAGTAGCATCATCAATAGCTATATGTAGGTGCGCTTTCTCAGTGCCAAACCAGTTATGAACAGATGCATCCATCTGAATACTTTCACCAAAGTATTTAGACCGTTCTTGTCGTGGGTGTGCTAGCTCTAAAGGAATGATAGGAGCAGGCAAAATAATCACATTGTTTGTATCGGTAACAATATCCTTACGAATACGAGCATCTTTTAGTTTCTTCTTATGAAGTCTTTTAGTAATCCTCTGAGCTTTTGGAGATAGGATATCATCCTTAGACAGTATGTTTCTAATTGTTGTATAAGAAATATGAATAGCCTCATGTTCAGCAAGTAATTCCCTGAAATGATTGAAATTAGCGATATCATATTTAGAACGGTAGAGTGAAGTGATATGTTGCTTCATTTCTTGTGAAAGAGCATGTGCCGGAGCTTTTCCACGATTCCCATGTTGGAATGCAGACTTCCCATCGGCTTTATAAAGAAGGATAAGTCTGTTGATCGTTCTTGTGCTGCAACCGATTTTTAATGCAGCACTTTTTTTATTACCGTGTGTATCCACCAGGTGTTTAATAATGGTGTATTTATTGAATTCATTCATAGTAAGTTGTACCTTTCTCATTGTGATCACCTCGTATTAATATAGTAATCACAGTATAATATATTTAGTGTCCCAAAGCATGCATATTCGCTACAATCAGGTTCATGCTATTGGGACATAATCAAAAGTTACTACTGAAGACATTATCATATGTTAATCAGAAAACGCCATCTTTTTTTTTTGATATTATTGACAGTGTACTATTTTTATGTTATAGTTCATAC